>JAJXXN010000224.1 GCA_021781075.1 Acidobacteriota bacterium
GACGGCGAGGAAGATGTTGAACATGCCCTTCTGCGCGTACTGGGTGCAGATCTCGACCACTTTTTTGGAGTCGCTGACGGAGGCTTTTTCAACGCCCTCGAGTTTGATGTTGGCCTTGATGAACTCGACGGCGCGGTAGGCGCCGGTGGTGACGGCCTGCGTGGAGGCGCCGGTGAACCAGTAAATGACGGCGCCGCCGGAGACGAGCCCCAGCATGAAGGGGGCATGGAGGAGCGAGAGGTTGGCGACATTGTCGGTGAGCCCGTGTGTGAGCGCCATGATGATGGAGAAGATCATGGTGGTGGCGCCGACGACGGCGGTACCGATGAGGACGGGCTTTGCGGTTGCCTTGAAGGTGTTGCCCGCGCCGTCGTTAGCCTCGAGGAGGTACTTTGCGCGCTCGAAGTTGGCGACGATGTTGTAATCCCTTTTGAGCTCGGCGTCGATGTTGGGGACGTTCTCAATCAAGGAAAGCTCGTAGACGGATTGTGCGTTGTCGGTGACTGGGCCGTAGGAGTCGACTGCGATGGTGACGGGGCCCATGCCGAGGAAGCCGAAAGCGACCAGGCCGAAGGCGAAGACGGCGGGGGCTAGCATCATGCCGCCCGGGCCGGAAGGGATGCCCAGGCTGAAATAGTAGCCGGTACCCATGAGCGCGACCATGCACAGGCCGAGCCAGTAGGCGGAGAAGTTGCCGGCGACAAAGCCGGAGAGGATGCCGAGCGAAGCGCCGCCTTCCTTGGCGGAGGTGACCACATCCTGAACGTGGGCGGAGTTGGTGGAGGTGAAGACCTTGACGAGCTCAGGAATGATGGCGCCGGCGAGAGTGCCGCAACTGATGATGGAGGCGAGCTTCCACCAGATTGTGCCGTCGCCGAGTTGCGGGATCATCAGCCAACTGACGACGAAGGTGAGGACAATCGAGACGAACGAAGTAATCCACACGAGGGAGGTGAGCGGGTGCTCGTAGTCCATCTCATCGGCGTTCAGATACTTTGCGCGCGCGATCAGGCTGTTCAAGAAGTAGGCGCCGACGCTGGAAACGAGCATGGCGACGCGCATGACGAAGATCCAGACGAGGAGCTGAACCTGGACCCTGGGTTCGTGGACGGCGAGGAGAATGAAGGTGATGAGAGCGACGCCGGTGACGCCGTAGGTTTCAAAACCGTCGGCGGAGGGGCCGACGGAGTCGCCGGCATTGTCGCCGGTGCAATCGGCGATGACGCCGGGGTTGCGGGCGTCGTCCTCCTTGATCTTGAAGACGATCTTCATGAGGTCGGAGCCGATGTCGGCGATTTTGGTGAAGATGCCGCCGGCGATGCGCAGGGCGGCAGCGCCGAGCGACTCGCCGATGGCGAAGCCGATGAAGCAGGGGCCCGCGTAATCATTGGGGACAAAGAGGAGGATGAAGAGCATGATGAGGAGCTCGACGGAGATGAGCGCCATGCCGATGCTCATGCCGGCCTTGAGTGGAATGGCGTAGCAGGGGTAAGGTTTGCCGCGCAGGCTGGCGAATGCGGTGCGTGAGTTTGCGAAAGTGTTTACGCGGATGCCAAACCACGCCACGCCATAGCTGCCGAGGATGCCAATGAGCGAGAAGGCGAGGATGATGGGGAGCGTGACGCCGACAGGCTTGTTGGGCACGGGGGCCAGCCAGCCGAAGTACATCGAGATGATGACGGCGATGAAGAGCCAGAGGATGACAATGAACTTGCCCTGCGTGACGAGATAGGTTTTGCAGGTCTCGTAGATTAGCTCGCTGATTTCACGCATGGAGCGGTGGACAGGGAGGTTCTTGAGCTGCATGTAAATGGCGAGGCCGAAGAGAAGGCCGCCGAGGCAGAAAAAGAGCCCGATGGTCAAAAGCGTGTGCCCGTTGACGCCCAAGAAGCTGACGCTGGAGAGATCCGGGAGGACGAGGTTGGCCTCGCCGCCGGAGCCCTCTTGCGCGCGGGCAAAAATGGGGGAGATGAATGCGGCGAGCGCGAGCGCGGCCTTGACGTGGCGCCTCGCAAAAGCGAAGAAGGGCGCGATAATGCCCTTCGTGGATGGGGCGTTGACTGAATTCTGAACTCTCACGTGTCCTCCATGGAATGGGTGGTGCCAATGACAGGGATTTCCCCGGCGTCTCATCGATTTTGGGGCGCGGGAAAATCCCGACAGAATTTCCATCGGAAGCCTACCACCCCAATGCGGGTCTGTCGAGTGACTGGTGTCACGGGTTGCCGTGCAGTTCAGTCGCGCTTCTTGTGTCCTGTTGAGCCAAGTCAGCAAGCCCCGGCTGCTTTTCCTGTCAAGCCGTTGCCCCGCCGCCACGCCACCCCTTTGTTGGGCATTTTGCAATCAATCCATTCCCCTCGTCCGCACTCCGTCTCCCACGCACCGAGGTCGCCTGCTTGCCGGGCACAGGGCAATCACGACGCATAAAAGCAGAAGGGCCGCCTGGCGGCGGCCCTTCTGCTTTCTGCATGAAAACTGAATTCAAGGCTTCTTGGGTTCCATCTTGCGCCGCATTGACATGCGGAACATCGCATCCGCCGTCTGCTGCTGCTCCGGTGTGAGGCTGGCATACAGCACTTCCATCGCCGCCGAAAGCCGCTCCACATTCCGCGCATGTTGCTCGCTGATCGCCGCGTAATTGTCAAGAATCTGCACGGCATTGAGTTTGGCCCGCTCGGTTCCATACTGCTTCACCGCCGTGTCCATCGCCTGCGCATTGTCCAGCATCACCTGCGCAAAGGCATCCCATGCCGGCTCCTGCTGCTTCGTTATATGCAGCGTCGCATACATGTCGCGTATGCGCGCTTCCACCTTCGTCTGGCGGGGGTTGGGCGCTGTGCCGGTCTGGCCATTCGCAGTTGTCAATGACATTATCGTGAGCGCAAGCGCCGCACACGCAAGAAAATGATACTTGGGTCG
>JAJXXN010000015.1 GCA_021781075.1 Acidobacteriota bacterium
CCATCAACAGCACCCAGCCGGACGCCCTCATCAACGCCCTTCGCGCCTTCGAGGCTCAGTTCTACCGTGACCTCGTTGCGGCGCGCCCCGAGATGAAGCCCCTGCTTCAAGGGCTTCTCAACCGCGCGAACGCATAGTGCGCGGCATCAACAATCCCCAAACGAAAGGAATTTGCATGAAAAATTGGAGAACAACAGTTTGTGGCCTCGCGCTCGCGGTCGTTGCAGCCGTCCAGAACTACAACGGCGCCAACACCTGGCAGGGCTGGCTCGGCGTCATCCTCATTGCGGCCCTTGGCGCCCTCGCCAAGGACTTTAACTCGGCGGCGTAACCATGGGGCTGATTGACGACCCCATCAGCGGCCTGGTCGGCGCATTTCTCAAACGCGCCATGGACGCCAAAATCTGGCGCCGGGCAGAGCTTTTTATCGAGCTTTCCATCGCCACGTCCATTTCGTTTTTGGCCGTCACGGGCGCGGCGCTGCTGGCGGGTCAGCCGGTGGCGCTGGCGCTGGGCGCGGGAATGCTGGCCGCGGCGGTTGCTCAACTTGCGACCTTCCAGGCGAGTAAAAATTCAGCCGGGCTCACGATTTCCGTGCAGAAGCTCGCCGTCGAGAACGAAATTCAAACACCAACCACCACCATCGAAAGGAAATGAACATGAAGTTTTTCAGCCTCTTCGCAGTTTTGTTTCTCTGCATCGCCGTTGGCGCGCAGACCACTCAGCCGATTCAAAACCTGTACGCTGGCGGCGCGAGCTACAGCGTCGGCGCTTCCCCGGCAGTTGCTGGCACCGCCCTGTATGCGCACTCGATCAACGATGGCACAGGCACCTACGCATTCACGGTGCTCGATGCTACCCCGCAGACGCTCAAGCCGTTCACTATCAACACGAATGTTGGCGTGGGGATTGCGCAGAAGGTGATGACGCTGGGCAAAGTGCCGATTTTCATCCCGACGAGCGCCGGCATCAGTTGGAATGGGTCAAACACTGGATGGCAGTGGAACGGCGGCGCAACAGCACTGATCCCGCTGAGCAAGAAAAAGAATTATTACCTCATGCCGACGGTGCGCTTCCTGAAATCGAGCGTATCTGGAGGGACTGGGTACCAGCCCATTGTTGGGCTGCTCTTCGGGTGGGGAACCTAAATTCCCTCCCGTCAGTTCACCCCAGGCTCACGCCTGGGGTGTTTTTGTTTTTGGGAAGCGGGCGCGCGCAGCCTTCCGCGCACGCTCGCTGCGCTGCTCAGCGGTCATGCTCTTCGCCGCCGCGATAGCACCCAAGCGCCCGCGTGCCGACTTCTGCTCATCGGTCATTTTGATGGATGCGGCGCGGCCACCCATTTGCGAAATCTTCGCCTGATTTTTTCTGGTTTTTCCGGTCAATGTCATTTCAACTCCATAAACTACAATAAATCTATTGTATACGGAAAGCAAGCATGGTATTGTTTCCTGCATCAGAGAAGCCTAGGAGGTTTCCGATGCAAGACCAATTTTTCCCTCGATCGGTGTTGTCAATTCCAACTGACCAGCACACGCTGGGCCACTTGGATTGTCCAGCGTGTGAGAAAGCTAAAAACATGACGCTGACACGGATTTCACCGCAGCTTACATTTTCGACAGCTGCGGCACTTTGGCTCGATTCGCGCTCTTTCAAATCACCCTCAATCGGATTCTCATCGGCTCGCTTCATCCGCGACACAACTGAGAAATCATACCGCCAATATGTCAAAACCCTGAACCTTTTTTTTGAGAAATTGCCGCTCGAAAAAATACACCTTGGGCACATGCGTGAATATCAAGAGGCGCGCGTAACTGGCTCATCGCCATTCATCCGCCGGCGACGCCCAAACAAAAATGTGCTTCCGGCGCCATGCCCGGCAAGCCCCAAGAAGGCAAACCAAGAGCTTTCGATCCTGAAGATGATCTTGCGCCGCGCTGGATGCTGGACACCGGAAATGGATGAATTCTACCAGCCATTCCGAGAGGACCTGCCCGATATGCCCCGCGCACTCACCGCGGAAGAACAATGCGCGTGGCTCCAATGCGCAAACAGCATCCCGAGATGGCATCTGGTCTACTGGTATTCGGTTCTCGCCTTCGACACTGGCATGAGCACCAATGAGATTCGCGCGCTTCGCCTCGGCGATGTCGATATAGCGCACCGACTGATCAACATCCCTGCCCAGGGCGCAAAAAATCGCTACCGCCAACGCTCTGTCACGCTCAACACGCCCGAGGTGATTTGGGCGGTTGAACAACTTGTACGGCGATCCCAGGACCTCGGCGCCAATTCGCCCCTTCACTACCTCTTTCCCTTTCGCCGCCCTCCGAGGGAGTTTGACCCAATCCTGCCAATGACCGCGAGCGGCATCAAGCGCCAGTGGAATGAGGTTCGGTCGGCTGTAGGGTTGAGATGGCTGCGTCCTTACGATACTCGCCATACGGCCATCACGCGATGGGCAGAGGCTTGTGTGCCACCAGCCGTCATCAAGGCACGCGCAGGGCATGTCAGTGATCGCATGATGCTCCATTACACGCACATCTACGAGGCCGTCCAGCGCTGGGAACTGGACAAGGTTCCCCGCATTGGGCCTTTGTCTGCCGGTGCGCCATTTTACGTCCAGCGCCAATCGTGCTGATTTAGGGTACAGGGCCGGGGTTGAACTTTTCCACACCCCGGCAAAAATATATTTAAAAAAGTGCTTGCTTTCTGCAATGACATCGGTGTACAGTTTCGACATTGACCTCCTGCTGAGCGCACCCGCGCTATCGACCTACGGGAGGGTTGGGGCAGACCAAGGGATTCATAACCCCAAGGTCGACAGTTCGATCCTGTCCTCCGCCACCAATCCATTCCCCGCCGCCAATCCTTCCGCAATCACCCCCAACCATCTGAATCCAGACGCACTTTTGCCCCACGTTGCCTGTCCCCCCAAAATAATTGCCCGCGAGTGACAAAAGTTCCTGAAAGCAAATCCACTTGCAGCTACGCTGGGTGCATGGAGGTCGTCATGACACTTGCAGAAAAACAGGTCCGGGAGATTGCGCTGGAAAACCCCTCGACATCACGGGTCTTTGAGCATTTTGGAATCGATTATTGCTGCGGTGGCCACAAGCCGCTGTCCGCAGCCTGCCTTGAAAACAACCTTTCGGTGGATGAGGTGCTGGCGGCAATTGAGAACCTTGCCCACACCACGCCCGGCACGGCCGAGGAGTGGTCCACGCGCCCGCTGGCCGAGCTGGCCGAGCATATTGTGTGGAAGCACCACGGATATATCCGCAAGGAGTTCCCGCGCCTGCGGCAATTGGCGGAGAAGGTGGTGGCGCGGCACGGCGAGCACTGCGCCGAACTCGCTCAAATCCAATCCAACCTGGAATCACTCGGCGACGAACTTCTGGCGCATATACAGAAGGAGGAGATTGTGCTCTTTCCCTACATCGTGAAATTGGAGAAGGCGCAACTGGCCGGCGGCGGCCTGCCGCTTGGCTGCTTCTCTTCTGTCTTGCAGCCCATCCATGTGATGCTCAGCGAGCACGACTCCGCCGGGCTTCTCTCCGCGCGCATTCGTGAATTAAGCACCGACTTCAACCCGCCGGAGTGGGCCTGCCCCACCTACCGCGCTTTTTACGCCGGATTGCGCGAGTTTGTCGAGGACCTGCACCGGCACATCCACCTGGAGAACAACATCCTCTTCCCCAAGGCGCTTGAAATCGAAAAGGCGCTTTCCTAAACGCGTGGCCGCGCGGCGACCAGCCATGCTGCGCGGTTACGCGGAAGCGCGGCGCGTCACAGGATGAACGATCAGGGCAAGCCAGCATTCATCCCTCTTCGACTGGCCCTGCCACGCGCACTGCAAGGAGGTTAAAGTGACAATGAAGCCCGTCCCCGCAACACAGGCCGCGACGATGGACGCCGCCACTCTGGATGCGCAGGCCATCCGCATGATGCAGGAAAAGCAGAAAAGCCGCATCCTGCGCGCCTGGCTCGCCTGCGGCATCTTTTTCATGGCCCTGCCCGGCACCCTGCTCGGCTTCACCAACCTTCTCACCATCAGCGCGCACCGTGGCGCGGTTTCACTGCCGCAGGCGTGGATGGAAGGCCACGGCCACGCGCAGGTCTTCGGCTGGATCGGCAGTTTCGTGCTCGGCATCGGCTTTTACTCGCAGCCCGCGCGGGGGCGCGCGGCCCTGCGCCTGCAACTGGCAACCCTGCTGCTGTGGGAGCCCGCCGTCGCCTTGCGCTGGTTTGCCAACATATACAGTTGGCATTGGCGCACACTTGTCCCGCTCACGGCGATGATGGAGTTGGCGGCCATCCTGCTTTTCCTCTCCGCCGCCCGGCAACACAAACGCGCCGTCGCGGCGCCAGGCGCTCAGCGCACCAGCCTTCCACCTTGGATGATGGCGGTGTTGATGAGCACCGCTGGACTGGCCGGCGTGGTCTTCTTCAACGCATACGAATGTGCCCGACTCGCACTGTACGGCGCCAACCCGGCATTTCCCCACGCCGTAGACCAGCACTACCTGGTCCTGCTTGGCTGGGGCTTTCTGGCTCCCGTGGTCTGGGGATTCAGTTTGCGCTGGCTGACAGTCCTGCTGGGCCTGCCGCCCCTGCGCAGCCGCCTTTTCGTCGCCGCGCTGCTGTTGGATGCCGCAGGAGTCATTGCCGGGCTCTTCGGCTCAACCCTGGCCGCAACCATTCTGCTTGTCGCCGCCGCGTCGGCCTGTGTTGCGGCAATGCGCATCTTCGCGCGCCCCATCGCACCGGCACGCACCCGTGGCGTGCATCCCAGCTTCGCCTTCTTTGCGCGCATCCCTTATTTCTGGCTCGTCATTGCTTCCCTGCTCGGCCTTTGGGCCGCGCTTGCCGACCGCGCCGGAGGCATCTGGGGCGCCTCGCGCCATGCGCTCACCGTCGGCTTTGCCGCAACCATGGTCTTCACCATCGGGCCCCGCATCCTGCCCAACTTCATCGGCGTGGTTGGAATCTTCAGCCGCCGACTCATGGCTGCTGCCCTTGTTTTTTTGCAACTGGGTTGCACCTTGCGCGTGGCTTCTGAGCCACTGGCTTATGAGGGGATCGCGGGATTCGCCTGGAAGCTGCTGCCGGTCTCCGGCATGCTCGAGCTTGGCGGTGTCCTGCTCTTCGCGCTGAATCTCGTTCTCACCCTGGCCGTGGGCAAATCCGCCTTCCTTCCCCAAGCCCACGCCCCGGCAAGCCCCGATGGGCCATCCTTAATGAATGGGATGATGCCCACGCCGGCGGCGACCAATGGCATTGCCACGCACCGCCTGCCCCCGCTGTAGAGAATGGGACATGGATGAACATCAAGGTCAAACGCGTTTACGACCCGTTGGAGCCCTCAGACGGAGACCGGCTGCTGGTCGATCGCCTCTGGCCGCGTGGCCTTCGCAAAAATGACCTGCATGCAGCCGATTGGGCGAAGGATCTGGCACCGAGCACCGAATTGCGCAGGCTGTATCACGCGAAGCGGATCCCATGGGACGAGTTTCAGGCGGCTTACAGGGCCGAGCTTGGGAGCAACCCGCAACTCCCATTGGCTGTCGCCCGCCTCGCAGGTTCACAAACAATCACCCTTTTGACCGCTGCTTCCGACAGAGACCGGAATCACGCGCTGGTGCTGTGCAATTTTTTACTGGATCATTTTGCACCAACCCGCCACGGGCCATGAAAGAATCATCCAACTGACGTGGCCCCACCATTGACAGCCAGGCAACAGGCGGCAAACTAACCGCAAGGCAAATTGAACAGAGGTCCCCATGGCCATTCAAATCGGCGCTCCCCCCGATGCCGGATTCGACAATCCAGTTGGCATGTTGCGCGACTGCCATCGGCGCATCCTGCGCTTTTCCAGCCTGTTGTCGCGCGTTGCCCGCGAGGCGCGTGGCAGCTCACTCAGCAAAGAACATCAAGCCGCCGTGCACGCCGCGCTTGAATACTTCAGGACCTCCGCGCCCATTCATTCGCGGGATGAGGAGGAGTCACTCTTTCCCCGCCTCAGGGGTCGCGTCCCGCGCACTGTTGCCGATACCATGGCGATGCTGGAACAAGAGCATCGCGAGGCAGAGGAGCTGCTGAACAACATCAACAGGCTCTTCAGGGCCTGGGTTGCCGAGTTCAGCCTGCGCGACGACGAGGAGAAAAATCTAGTCCTTTGCACCGAGCGTCTGGAGGCGCAATACCGCAGGCACATCCAGATTGAGGAAGAACAAGTCTTCACGACCGCGGATGCCGTTTTGCCCACCGACACCCAGTCGCTCATCGGGCGGGAGTTTGCGGCACGCCGTCAAGCCTGAAACGCACAATCCGTTGTCGCCCACGGGGAGCATCCGCCCCTGCCCGGCATCCAGCAGGGCAGTCCAACCGCTTTTGTGAGCCATGTGCAGTAAAATAGCGTCTATATGGTTGCGGGGTACAGGCCCGCGAACGGTGGTGTGAGTGAACAAGTTTTTCCAGCGATTTGTCCTGGTGGCCAGCGCGGCCATCTTTGCCACAGTGGTCCTCGGCTTTTTCGCCGGCCAGTTCGGCTGGCTTGGCGTGCGCGCCATGGACGGCCAGGACGGCGCCTACAAGCAGATCACCGTCTATGATGATGTCCTTGAGCACATCCAGAGCGACTACGTGACCGAGCCGAACATGAACAAGGTGACCACCGGCGCGCTGCATGGCCTGCTCGAATCGCTCGACGCCGACTCCAGCTACCTTTCCCCGGCAGAGTACAAAATCTACAAGGATAACGAGGCCAATGCCGGCAACGGCGTAGGCCTGGTTGTCGCCAAGCGCTACGGTTACGCAGTCATTGTCACCATCCTGCCCGGTTCGCCCGCGTCCAAGGAGCACCTCTCCGACGGTGATATCATCGAGTCCATTGACAATCAATCGACTCGCGACCTCTCCATCGCCATGATCCACACCCTGCTTCGCGGCAAGCCCGGCACAACGGTCACCATCTCCGTTGTGCGGCAGATGAAACCGGAAGGCGACAAGATCACCCTCACGCGCGGGCCGGTTGCCGCCCCCGTTTTGGAAGAGAAGCAGATAAGAGAGGCCAACGCCCTCTACCTCAAGCCTGGCGAACTCACCGACGCCACCGTTGATGCGCTCGCCGCCATAATCAAGGCGGAGGGCAAAGGGAAAAACCTCATCCTCGACCTGCGCGACACCGCGACCGGCGACGAATCGGCGGGCATACGGCTGGCCAATCTTTTCATCAGCCAAGGCACACTCGCCACCTTGGGCGGGCAGAAATTCCCCACCCAGACCTTCACCGCCGACGCAACAAAAACCATCACCGATGCGCCGCTGATCGTGCTGGTCAACCGCGGCACCTTCGGCGCGGCCGAACTGATGGCCGATGCCATCATTGATGCCAAACGCGGCGACGTGCTCGGAGAGCACACCTTCGGCGAAGGCTCCGTGCAAAAGACATTCGAACTGCCGGACGGCGCGGCACTGTTCCTCACGGTGGCCAAATACGCATCGCCCGCCGGCCACAAAATCGAGGATGAAGGCGTCACCCCCACCATGCTTGTCGGCATCAATGATGAGGATGAGATTACCGCTGCCAACCCCAACAAGACCGATGAAATCCTTGCCAAGGCCATCGAGTTGCTGAAGGCGCGCGCTGCCGCGCCTGCCGCAGCCGCGGCTCCTGTTAAAAATTGAATTTGATTGAGTCCAAACACCGTGCCGGGTCTCGCTGAGGAGACCCGGTTTCATTTTTGCCCGCATCTTGCATCCTCTGGTTCGCGCCGTGCGCGCGGGCGCGCCATTGCGCTGCGCTGCGTGCTACGCTCGCAACTGAGGGACCGCATTTTCGTTGCCGGAAAAAGAAATCAAATTCGTCCATACCAAATGGCTCTTTGACGAGGATGAGCCCGCGGCCGCGCCCGCACCCAGCCCAGCCGCCAAACCACAGGCCCCGCCCACGCCGCCGCGCCATCGGCGCAAGCTTGCCGGGCGCATCACACTCGCGCTGCTATTCGCCCTTGCCATATCCACCGGCTCGCTCGCCGGCCTCATCCTCGTGTACTCCGCCGAGCTGCCGGAGATTCACGACCTGGAGCGCTACCGGCCCTCGACCAACACCGACCTCTACGACCAGAAAGGCCGCCTCATCGGCTCCTTCGCGCTGGAGCACCGCGTCCTCGTCAACTATGACGACTTTGCTCCCGGGCTCCGCCAGGCCGTCATCTCCATTGAAGACAAAAGCTTCGAGTCGCACTGGGGCGTCAACGTCTTCCGAGTCGCAGGCGCCGTTTATCACGACCTGGCCAGCCATGGCCGCGCGCAAGGCGCATCCACGCTCACCATGCAGCTCGCCCGCAACCTCTTCCTCTCATCCCAGCGCACCGCGACGCGCAAATTGCAGGAGGCCTATCTCGCCATCCAAATCGAGCGCGCCTTCACCAAGCAGCAGATCTTCACACTTTACGCCAACCAGATTTACCTGGGCAGCGGCATGTACGGATTCGAGGCCGGCAGTGAATATTATTTTTCAAAACATGCCAAGGACCTCACACTGCCCGAGGCCGCACTGCTTGCCGGCCTGCCCAAGGGGCCCGAGTCCTACTCGCCCATCCACTTTCCGGACAAGGCCCTGAAGCGCCGCAACCTCGTCCTCAGCGAGATGGAGTCCGACGGCGTCATCACGCATGAGCAGGCGGCGCAGGCAAAAACCGCGCCGCTCGGCCTCAAGCTGGAAGAGCACCAGATGCCCGTCGCTCCCTGGTTCGAGGACGAGGTGCGCCAGGAGTTGGAGAAACGCTTTGGCCCCGAGCAGGTCCATGAGGCCGGGCTGCGCGTTGAAACCACGCTCGACCTCGATTTGCAAAAGGCCGCCGACCAGGCCCTCGCCAAGGGGCTCAATGAGTACGAGCATCGCCACGGCTGGAAGGGCAAGCTGGAGAACGTCCTTGACAAGGGCCAGAGCATCGAAGGCTACAAACATCCCGACTGGATTGTCAGCTATGGGCCCGGTGAATATGTACACGCCATTGTGACCCGCGCGCAGCCGCAACAAATCCTCGCCCGCGTCGGGACAGGGCAGGTCGTGCTCAAAAGCGAGGACTGGAAGTGGACCGGCATCCGCAACGGCGAGTCGCTCGTCAAGCCCGGCGACATCATTTTCATCAAGCTACTCGATCAGCTCGATCCCTCGCTCCCCGCGCATCCACGGCGCGCAGAGTTGGAACAGGACTCCGGCGTCGAGGGCGCGGTGCTGGCAATAGACAACTCGAGCGGGGACGTGCTCGCCATGGTCGGCGGGCGCGACTACGCCCTGAGCGAATTCAACCGCGCCACGCAGGCGGAACGGCAAACCGGCTCGAGCTTCAAGCCCTATGTCTACACTGCCGCGGTGGAAGACGGCGTCAAGCCCGAGGACCTCATCTCCGATTCGCCCTTCACCTACAACGGCTGGAGCCCGCACGATTACGAGAACAATTTCAAGGGCGCCATGACCATCGCCTATGCCTTCGCCGATTCGCGCAACATACCCGCCGTCCGCCTTGCCGACCGCGTGGGCATGAACAAAGTCATCGCGCTCGCCCACCGCTTTGGCGTCACATCATCCATCCCGCCCTACCTGCCCGTGGCGCTGGGCGCCGTTGAAATCTCCCTTGAGGAGCAGGTCGCCAGCTACTCGGTCTTTCCCAACGATGGCATCCGCGTCAAACCGCGCTTCATCCGCACGGTGAAAAACGCCGACGGCATCACGCTGTGGGAGGAGCCGCCCACAATCGACGAAGTTGTGAGCCAGAAAACCGCGCGCACCATGATGACCCTCTTCGAGCAGGTCACGCGCCTGGGCACCGCGGCCGCAGCCGCCGAACTCAAGCACGCCATTGGCGGCAAAACCGGCACCACCAGCGACTACACCGACGCGTGGTTCATCGGCTTCTCACCCTCCGTCACCTGCGGCGTCTGGGTCGGCTATGACAGCCGGCAATCCCTCGGCGACAAGGAAACCGGCGCGCGCGCCGCGCTGCCCATCTGGATGGACGTGATGCGCAAGGCATTTGAATCCGCCAAGCCCGATGAAGCCTTCCCTGCAACGCCGATGGCCGGCGACACGATGAAAAAAGAGGCCGCGGCCGTTGCACCGCCGCCGCCCACACGCACCGCACCCGCGATTGTTCAGACACCGGCGACAACAACCCGCGCGGCAGGCAATCCCTTCAAAGCCGCGCCGCCGCCGGCTGTTCATCAAAGCCCGACGCACGCCGCCTTGCAAGCGACGCAGCCGGAAACAACTGGGAATCCGCCACGCAGGCCCGTCCGCCCGGCATTCCCGCCAAACTAAATTTTCACTCGATTGAAATACCGCCGCGCGCGCGCCACATCCTTGCCAATCTGCGCCTTCAGCGCCTCCACATTCGGCCACTTCCGCTCCCCGCGGATGCGATGCAAAAACACCACCTCAACTTGCGGCATCTCGCCCGCTTCAAACTCCGCAAAGTCCAGCAGGTGCGATTCAATCGCAAACCCGGCGCCCGCAAAGGTTGGGCGGTTGCCCACATTCGTCACCGCGTCAAACTCGCGCCCCGCAACCCGCACCCGCGTCGCATATACGCCCGGCGCAGGCACAATCCCTTCATACGGGGCCATGTTCACGGTCGGCACCAGCAGCTTGCCACCCACGCCACGGTCGCGCATTTGATGGCCGCGAATCCTGAACGCGGACCCCAGCATCCACCGCGCGTGATTGACACGCCCCTCGCTGATGGCCCGGCGAATTGCCGAGCTTGAAACCTCAACCCCATGATGCACACGCACCGCATCATGCATTGTCAACTGAAACCCGAACTCGCGGCCGAACTCCGCGAGCTCGCCCACGCCGGCCTCGGCATTGCGGCCAAAGCGGAAGTTCGCCCCCTCGTGCAACCCGCAGAGGCGCAATCCCCGCGCCAGCACGCGCTCCACAAACTCGCGCGCCGTCATCGCGGCAAACTCCGCGTCAAAGCCCAGCACCACAATGCCGTCAATGCCGGTTTCTGCCAGCAACTCCAACCGCTGCCCACCCGGCGTGATCAGCTTCGGCGCGCGCTCCGGCATCAGCACCTGCTCCGGGTGAGGCGTGAAGGTCACAGCCAGCGCCCGCGCCCCGCGCGCCCGCGCCTCGCGGACCACTGCGCGTAAAATCTCCCGGTGTCCCACATGCACACCGTCGAAGTTGCCGATCGCGGCAACCGTCCGGCCCAGCCCCGCGGGAATCTCCGCCAAACTCCGATAGACAGGCGCACTCATCCCAGCCGCACCTCAAGGCGAAGCCCATCGTAGGCTAGCTCCATTCCGTTCGGAAGTTGCGCATTGGTCTGCGCATGGCCCAGCTCATGCGCTATGTGCGTGAAGTACGTCCGCCCCGCCCCAATCCGCCCCGCAAGCTCCATCGCCTGCGCCAGCGTCAGGTGGTTGTGATGCGGCTTGTGCCGCAGCGCGGAGAGCACCAGCAGGTCCAAACCTTCCAGCAGCGCGAAACTCGACTCCGGAATCGCGCTCACATCCGTCAAATAAGCCGCGTTGCCGATGCGGTAGCCGGTGATCTCCATCTCCCCATGCAGCACCGGCACGGGGACAAAATCAACCCCACGCACCACGTTGTGCCCGTTCAACGGCTCCAACCGCACGCGTGCCCGGTTCTTGTAGGTGGCATCCGGCGCCAGTGTGTAGGCAAAAACCTTCTCCATCGTGGCTCGTGTTTCCGCGGTGGCATAGAGCGGAATCGGCCCCTGCGCGCGAAACCACTCAAAGGTCGCCGACCACCTCCCCGCC
>JAJXXN010000020.1 GCA_021781075.1 Acidobacteriota bacterium
GCGACGGGCGCGTGGTGGAGGATTCAGGCGGGGTGGCGCATGGCTAAACGCCCGCTCGGCTGGCGCCGCGCCGCAACCATCGCAGCGCGCGACCTGAAAAGCTCGCCGGCAAAATTCCTCTTCGTCGTCCTCTCCGTGGCCATAGGTGTCGCCGCGCTTGTCGGCATCCGCGGCTTCAGCCTGGGCTTCCGCCAAACCCTCTCCACCGAGGCGCGCTCTTTGCTGGCCGGCGATTTGAGCGCAAGAATCTTCCGCGATCCGACCGCCGAGGAAGTGAAACAGATTCAAGAGTTGAATCGCGAAGGGATTGAAAGCACCTGGACCACCGAAACCATCTCCATGGCAGACGCCGGCCAGGGCACTCCGCCGATACTCGTAGCGTTGAAGGCCGTTGACCCTGCGGCCTACCCGTTTTATGGCACTGTCGTCCTGGAGCCGACAAGCGCGCTCAAGGATGCGCTGCAAGGCGATTCCGTCATTGTGGCCGATGAGTACGCTGTTCGTGCCAATCAAAAAGTTGGCGACACAATCCAACTTGGCGAGCAAAACTTCCGCATCACCGCCGTCCTCAAGCTGGAGCCGGACCGCATCACCTCCGGCGCCAGCCTTGGCCCGCGTGTGATGATCTCAAACGATTCACTCGCCAAGGCGCAGCTTCTTGGTTATGGCTCACGTGCATCGCGCAGGCTCCTGCTCAAGTTCCCGCCCAAGGCTGATCCGCTCGCCCTGCGCAAACGCGTTGAGGCCATTCTGCCCGATGCGCAGGTCACCGACTACAAGGAAGGCAATCCCGCGCTGACCAGCGGCCTCGACCATGCCACCGCGCTCCTGAGCCTCATCTGCCTCGTCGCCATGGTACTCGGCGCAATTGGAGTCGCGATGGCAATGCATGCTCATATTGAGCAGCGCATGGACATTCTCGCCATCCTCAAATCGCTCGGCGCCACCTCGTCGGACCTGCTCCGTATTTATTTGCTGCAAACCATCGGGCTCGGCGTAGCCGGTGCAATCCTCGGGGCCACGGCGGGCCTCGGCCTCATGTACCTGATGCCGCTCGTCTTCGGCAGGCTGCTTCCCATCCACCTTGTAATGGGTTTCCCTTTGACAGCTTTGCTCACCGGACTTGCCACCGGGGTTTTGACCACTCTCCTCTTTTGCCTGCCGCCGCTTTTCGAGGTCAGAAACGTGCGGCCCATCCTCGTATTGCGCAGGCTGGTCGATACGCCGTCTGAAAAATTCCTCCCGCGCTGGCTGCATCGCTGGCCGCAGCTTCTTCTTTCCGCGTTGGTGCTAGTGGCGCTCGCTCTCATCGCGCGCACGCTCTCGGACTCCAATGCCGTCGCCATGGGTTTTGTGGTCGTGCTCGCGGGCGCGCTGATTGTCCTGCTGCTCCTTGCCGCTCTCACCCTCGCGCTCCTCAGGTTCCTGCTCAATCGCACCCGCTTGCATTTGCCCTCCTCCGTGCGCCAGGGCCTGGCCAACCTCTACCGCCCCGGCAATCAATCCGCGCCAATTCTTGCCGCGCTGGGCACCGGCGTACTGCTCATCCTCAGCGTTTATCTATTTCAAAACGGCGTCCTGCGCGACCTGCGGGAGACCGCGTCGCCCTCGCTGCCAAATATCTTCCTGCTTGATATTGGCAACGACGAGCTTGCGGGCATCCGGCAATTTTTCAAACAGCAGCAGGGAATTGACAAGCCGCTTGAACTGCTGCCGATTGTGCAGGGCAAGGTTCTCGCCATCAACGGCCAGCCGGTTGAATCCATCAAGATTGAGCACTTCCCGCGCCGCATGTTGTTGAATGCCGAGTTGACGTGGTCTGACTCCGTGCCGGCGGGTGACAAGGTGACAGCCGGGAAGTGGTGGAGCTCGCCGAATGAGCACAGCATTGCCCTGGGCACTGGCACGGCCGAGCGGCTGCACCTCGGCATCGGCTCATCCATGGTGGTTGAAATTGGCGGCATTGAACACACGCTGCAAGTGGCCGCGCTGGTCAAGCCGGATGGACAACACCTCGGCGCGCGCGTGCAATTCGTGCTGCCTTCCGGGGAACTCGCCGGCCAGCGCGCCATCTGGTACGGCGGAGTGCGCATTGACCCGCGCAAAATCCCGGCCATGGAGCGTGAGTTCTTCAAGCTCTACCCGACCGTCACCGTGATCAACCTGGCCGACGTGCTGGTGCGCATTGAATCCATCGTGAACCAGATAACCTTCGTGATCCGCTTCCTCGCCGGTTTCTCCATCTTCGCCGGGCTGATGATTCTCGCATCAAGCATCAGCAGCACACGGTTCCGCAGAATGCGCGAGGCGGTGATATTGAAGGCGTTGGGTGCGGGGCGGATGCACATTGTGCGCGTTTTCACGGTGGAATTCGCCGTGCTGGGGGTGTTGGCCGGCATCGTCGGCTCGGTTTTCGCCAACCTCCTCAGTTGGTACCTGCTTCACCGCGTAGAAATCGCCTACCACATCAGTTGGACCGCGGGCATCTCCGCAATCCTTTCCATCGCGCTTCTCGCCGTCGCCACAGGCTGGTTGACCAGCCACAGGCTGCTTGGGCTGCGGCCGCTTGAAATATTACGCGAAGAATAGACGCGGGCCGGGAAACCAGCCCGCATCGCCCAATCAAAATTCATCATTGGTTTCAACAATTGGCAGCACATCATGCTCGCGCGCTATCCAAACATAAAATGTCGGCAGCAGGAAGATGCTCAGCGCAAGCGCCACCGTCAGGCCACCGACAATCACGATGGCGAAGGGGCGCTGCGAATCCGACCCGATGGCGTGCGAGAGTGCGGCGGGCAAAAGCCCCAGAGTGGCCACGCTCATCGTGATCAGGATGGGGCGAAGGCGCAGCACCGCCCCCTGCACGGCGGCCTCGTAAATGTGACGCTCCGAGGTAGATCG
>JAJXXN010000243.1 GCA_021781075.1 Acidobacteriota bacterium
TCTGCAGCGCCAAGACGAACTCCGCGGTTCAGTAATATCTCGCCGGTACGCGCCTCGGAACCGCGAAGTACGATGTTTTGACCGCGCAGTGGTACAAGGTTGAATTGCGCCTCGGTGCCGCTCACCATCACAAATTCCTGCATGACCACCGCATCCGCGCTGCGCGGGACCGGCGCTCCTGTCATCACTTGCCATGCTGACCCCTCAGGCAGCACCGCCTCACGCTCACCGGCGCGCGTCAATCCTGCAATCGGCAACTTCACTCCCGCGTCGTTTACCTCGGCAGTCCGAACGGCAAATCCGTCGCGCGTTGAGCGGTCAAACGGCGGCGTCTCACGCTCCGACACGATATGGCCGGCCAATACGCGGCCCAGCGCTTCGTGCAGGGCACACTCCTCGCCGATGGTTTGCCCATTCGCCTGCCGCTGCGCCTCGCGCACTCTTGCCTCATCAATGCACTTGAGCGCGTCAGCCACATTCAACACTGTGCCCATGCCTCCGATTTTATCCTTCCCCCATGCAAAAGGCGCCCCCAGCTTGCTGGGGGCGCCTTTTATCAAAACTCTCAGCCTGCTTACTTCCGCTTGTTGCCAAACCCCGACGAGATTTTCTGCCCGGCGGATTGCAGGATGCTCTTCACATCAGCCGCAAACTGCCCATTGGGGTCGAGCTCCAGGTATTTCTGGAAGGCCTCTGTGCAACCCGGGGGAAGAATAATCATCTGCGTCTTCGGGTCCACCGTTGCCTTTTGCACCAGCGCATTGCCCTTCAGGTAATAAAGAATCGGCCGCCCCGTCGGGTCTGCCTGTATCGCCTTGTCCGCGGCTGCAGCCTGGGCATCGGCATTGCCGATCTGGTAATAAATCACGGCCTGGTTGGCCAGGTATTGCGCCGCGCTCGGTGGAAACGCCTTGGCCGCCTGATCATAATAATTGCTGGCATCGCTGACTTTGCCGAGACGGGCAGAGGCCTCGCCCAGGCCGTTCAGTGCGCCACCCTGCAATTCCGGCGTTGGCTTCTTCTGCGCATTGTCAAGTTCAAGCGTCTTCTTGAAGCTGGTCACCGCATCGTCATACTTCTTCAATCCAAGCTGCGCCTCGCCAAGCTCAACCCAAAGAACCGCCGCATCCGGTTTGGCCGCCGTGTCCTTCAGCATCAACTGCTCCGCCTCATCATACTTCTTGTCGCGAAGGTCGGCGCGCGTCGTCGCCAAGTCGGCATTCAGGTTCTTGATCACCGAGTTGGTTTTCATCACCTCGGCATTTTGCTTCTTCAAATCCTCCAGCTTCTGCCGCTGGTCCGCGGGAAGTTTGTCAATGTACTCTTTGCGCGACATATCCAAATCCGCCGCCACATCCGTGCCAGAGACCAGCTTCACATTGTCCAGCTTGTCAACCATTTTGTCTTTCGGCGTTTCAGGCTGGCGGTAAATCACCATATAAGTGCCCGGTTTTGCCTCGCCTTGATAGTCGCCCGTGGCAGCCAGTTCAAATGTATACAAAGCCGTTTTGCCCCCATCCTGCGATAGGGTAATCGTGCCTGCCTGTTCGTTTGTACCCACCGGGTTGGTGACATGGCCATGAATCTTGGCCATTGGCACGTCCTGGGCCATCACCGGCATCACCGCCAATACCGTCAATGCCAACCATACAAAAAATCCACGCTTCATCGTTTTCTCCTTGCGCCGCATCAAAAAATCCGCGGCTCTGATTTTCACACCCAAACCTCGGCCTTGCCGCCGGGGAGCTTCGGATACGCTCAACTCTGCAATTTTAATCCTACGGCACGCCCTCCGCGCCATCGTGTGGTGACCATCACAGCCTAAAATATTCTAAAGGTCAACCATGTCAAATCACGCTTCCGGCGCTGCCACGCACATTCGCCCAGCCACTCCAGCCGACATTCCACTGATTTTAGCCTTCATTCGAGCCCTTGCGGAGTACGAACGCGAGCCTGACGCCGTCTCCGCAACCGAAGAACGCCTCCTGCAACATGGTTTCGGCCCAAACCCCTACTTCCATTGCCTCATCGCCGAGCACAATGGCCGCGCTGTCGGCTTTGCCCTCTACTTTTTCAATTACTCCACCTGGCTCGGCGCCCCAGGGCTTTACCTCGAGGACCTCTTCGTCCACCCAGATTGCCGTGGCCTCGGCATTGGCAAAGCCCTGCTCAAGCACATCGCCGCCATTGCCCTGCAAAAGGGCTGCCCGCGCCTTCAATGGGAGGTACTCGACTGGAATACTCCCGCCATCGACTTCTACAAGGCCATGGGCGCGGAGTTCCTGGACGAGTGGCGCAATGTCCGCGTCACCGGAGCGGCGCTTGCCCGCCTCGCCGCGCCGGAATCCGGGGCCGCAGAATGAGAATCCGCATCATTGGTGGTGGACTCGCCGGCCCTGAAGCCGCCCTCATCGCTGCCCGTGCCGGCCTCGAAGTTGAACTTTGGGAGATGCGCGCAATAGTCGACGGCAAGCCGCGCCTCACACCAGCCCACCAGACCACCGAATTCGGCGAGCTGGTCTGCTCCAACTCCCTCAAAAGCGAGTCGCCCAACACCGCGCCCTGGCTGCTCAAGCAGGAAATGCGCCGCGCCGGCTCCCCACTCCTGGCCTTCGCTGATGCCTCGGCCGTCCCCGCCGGCCACGCCCTCGCCGTGGACCGCGTACAATTCTCCGCACTCATCAACAACGCCATCGAGGCTGAACCGCGCATCACGGTCCGAAGACAAGAACTCACCGAATTGATTCCGCCCACCTCGCCATCCGACCCGCAACTCACCCTCCTCGCCACCGGCCCGCTGACCTCGGACCCCCTCAGCCGCTCCCTCGCCCAACTGACTGGCAGCGAGCACCTGGCGTTTTACGACTCCATCTCCCCCATCGTCGAGGCCGACTCCATCA
>JAJXXN010000210.1 GCA_021781075.1 Acidobacteriota bacterium
AAGTGTTTCCAGCATGGGAATCGCGGCCTTGCCGATTGCAACCACAAAAATCTTTTTGTACTCGGCCAGATGGATCTGCTGCGGCCCGCTGCCACCTGGAATCAATCGCTCCAGCGTCTGCCCGTTAAACCGCAGCCGCCGGTCAAATGCCGTGGCAATGTTGCAGTTGGCCAGTGCCCCTTGGAATATGTTGAGTGCCTGCTGGTGCAGCGATTCCAATCTGGATGCATACGAAATGGTGCTTTGCGCGCTGGTCACTTTCACTTTCCTTCTTGCTTGGCTTGGCCCAGCCTGGCTGCTTCCCCTGAAAAATATGCGGCGCCTTCAAGCCAATCCAATATTGCCAACTGCATCTTATCCAGGGCGCCCTTGAAAAAATGGTCCGCCCCGTGAATGAGTGTAAACCTTTTCGGTTCTGCTGCCGAATCCACAATCCCGCGCAAAGCCTCTTCTGGTGCGAATTCATCGCGGTCCCCGCTTAAGAAAAGCTTGGGCATCGTCAAGGCTCCAAGCGAGGGGTAGTGGTACTGGCGCCCTTCAGCCCGCACCGGCAACCCCAATGCGCAAAGCGCTGACACATGCCTGCGGGCTGCTTCATCCGCCATGGCTTCTATCGCCATCACAGCGCCAAAACTAAAGCCTGCCAGCAAAACCGGTAATCCAAATTCATCGTTCAGCCAATCCAGCGCGGCAGCCACATCCTCACGTTCCTTCATGCCGTCATGCATGCCACAGCTCAAACCAACCCCGCGGAAATTAAAGCGCAACACGGGCCAGCCGAGCCCATTCGCAGGTTCGTTGAGTGCCTTCATGGCGTGGTACACAACCTTGTTGTGCATGGTGCCGCCGCCCAGCGGATGAGGATGGCAGACCAGTGCCGCCGCCTTTGTATCGCTCAATCCGCCATTCAACAGGGCTTCAAGTCGGCCCGTCGGGCCGTTCAGCGTGATGCTGCGAATGTGCGGGGTAGATGAGCTGCCGGGGTGCATGGGGTGTCTGTTGACATTTTAACCAATATAAGAAAAACGCCTCCAGCCGCGGAGCAGCCGGAGGCGCTTCAAAACCCTGCCGCTATTTGTCCTTGCTGTGCATGATGGAGATTTGCGTCTTGCCATCTCCGGCCCCATTGGACTTGACGGTGATGATCACCACTTCCTTGTCGCTTTTCTTGAAGCTGATGACCGAGCCATTGTCGGAGTCCATGACGGAGCGCTCGCCCAGTCCGGTCTTTCCCTTGTAGTAGTCGACCACCTGACTGGCCGGGTCTGACGTCTCAAAGACGGCCGTGACCATGGTGCCCTTGTCCGTGCTCATGTCAAATCCGCCGGTGCTTGAGGAGGCGCCTGGATAAGGATCCACACCCAACTGATCCGCGGTGTAGACTTTTCCGGTGCCGGCCGCGAAATTTCCGCCTGGCGTGCTCAAGGTCATTTGGCCGTTCTTGTCCGTGTGCACGGCCTTGGCAACGCGCCATACAAAGTAGCCAACAATGCCGGCCACAAGCAGCACCAGCGCAAAGATGACCGCCAGCACGATGAGAATGACCTTGCCGGCGCCACCGCGCTCGCCCGCTGGCACATACGCCTGAATGGTTGTCCCTGAGTTTTTGTTCACAAGTCTCTCCTTCACGCCGACCGCGTTCCTTCCTTCACACGGCCCACGACACAAGAAATTGGTTTCGTGCCAATATAGCGCAAAGCGCCACAGACTTGAAGAATATTTTATGATTTTCCCCATGCTGGCCAATGGCAGGCGCGCAGGCGCCCGGCAAGATGCGCCAAGTCAAGGGAAACAGGGGTTTTTATAGCACGCGGCGCGCAGTGGAGTGTTTCACACATCAGGACGCAATGCCAGATCGCACCCCGAGTCTCACCTTGCGGGAAGTGCGCGCGACCGGACGCAAATTACCGCCCATCGCAAGGAATGCCGGGTAGTGGAATGCCCGTGCGCTATCCTGCTTGTGATGGCCGAGCTTGATCCAATCCAATTGACGCGCGCGCTTTGCGAAATTGAATCCACCACCTACAACGAGGGCGCGGTTGGTGAGTATCTCGCCGCCTTCCTGGCCGCCCGCGGCTGGTCTGTTGAAAAGACTCCCGTCCCGCAACCGCGGGAGAGTGCATCCACCGCCGCGCGATGGAATGTTTATGCCGCCGCTCCCGGTTTCGCGCCCGACCTGGTTTTTTCCACCCATATGGATACCGTGCCGCCCTACATCGCCTTCAGTGAAGACGCGGAGTATCTTTATGGCCGCGGTGTCTGCGACGCCAAGGGAATTGCCGCCGCGCAGATTGCCGCCGCAGGGCAGCTTCGCGCCGCGGGCTACAAGGTTGGCCTTCTCTTTGTCAGCGGGGAAGAGCGCGACTCGGCCGGCGCCAAGGTCGCAAACCAGAATCCCAAAGGAAGCCGCTACCTCATCAATGGCGAACCCACGGACAATCGTCTTGCGCTGGCCTCCAAAGGCGCTCTCCGCATCACGCTTCGCGCCACGGGGAAAATGGCGCACTCGGCGTATCCTGAACTCGGCGAGAGCGCCGTCCACAAGCTCGTTGAGGCGCTCAACCGCCTACTCGCGCTCCAGCTTCCCGTCATTGAGGAAATCGGCCCGAGCACGCTCAACATCGGGCAGATAGCAGGCGGCCGCGCCCCCAACGTGATTGCCGACCAGGCCGAGGCGCAGGTCCTCATCCGCCTCGTGGGTGACTCAGCGCCCATCCGCGCCGCCGTTGAGCAAACGGTCGCCGGGCTGGCCGACCCGGAGTACACACTTGAAATCCCCTTCATCCGCTTCCGCGAACTCGAGGGGATGGCGACGATGGTCGCGAAATTCACCACCGACGTCCCCTGGCTTTCAAATTGGGGTGAGCCGCTATTGCTTGGCCCCGGCTCCATCCA
>JAJXXN010000289.1 GCA_021781075.1 Acidobacteriota bacterium
ATCCCTCTTTCTTCTTGTGCGCGGGCGCGGCGCCGGTCGTGCTTTGTGCCGGCGCGGCCACCGGCGCTGCTTGTGGCACCGGCGCGGGCAGCGTGGCCGCCGCGGTTGCCGTCCCGCCTGCCGCGGCCTCCTGCATGGAACCGCCGAAGAAGCGCGCAATCATCGCAAGGCGGTCCGTGGTTGCCTGGTCCATTGAGGCAGTATGCACCGGGTGAACAACCTGGCCCTCCCAGGCCCGCATCCCACCCTGCAATAGATAAACAGACTTGAAGCCAAGTGAACTGAGCAGGAACCAGGCGCGCGCCGCATCGGTGCCATCGTCTGAAATCAGCAACAATGGTTGCGTACGCGGCGCCACATCGCCGTTCAACGTTGCAAGTGGTACGCTCTGCGCCGTCGGGATATGGTACTTCTCAAACTCCGCCGCGCTGCGCAGGTCAATCAACTGGTAGTCGTTGCGGTCCTGCAAAATGAAATTCGCCACCTGCGTGGCCGTCAGTTGATCCACATCCTTGCCCGCGCGCAGCGCAAGGTCGCGCGTATTGACCGTGACAACAGGCGTGCGGTACGGGTTGCCGGCGAATGCGGCCACAAACCCCAAAGCCAGCAGGCCAAGGATAATCGCGCGCACCGGGGTCAACTTACTCCCGCCCTTGAGCAGCGAGCCGTTGGGGTCCTGTTCCACGCCGCCGAATTTTCCCTCCGCCCACTCCGATGCCACGAAGGCGCCAACGGCCATCAACACCACGGCAAAAACCAGCAGGCCATAGGGAATGTTGAAGAGCTTGGCCAGCGTGACCTGGCCCATCGGCGTCATGTGGGCAAACCCTTGGAGATAGGGGTAGATTTCGCCGAAGCCGAGAAGTCCGGCAAGCATGCCAAGGACGTAAACCAAACCATCGACCCTGCCTGTCGCCGCCGACACGCAGGAAGTGCCCGGGCAATATCCGCCGATGACGAAGCCGAAACCCAGCAGCAAGCCCCCCACCAATTGCGGGATGACAAATGTGGGCACCAGATAAACCATGGAGAGGTCAACAAAGCCGATGCGCGAGAGGAAGTATAGCCCGGTCATCGCCGTGATGATGGCCGTGAACATCACCTTGAGCACGCTCATGTCGCGGAAATAAAACTGCGCGGCAAGCTTGCGCGAGTTGCCGAACCCGGCCCGCTCCAGCATGAAGCCGAAGCCGATGCCGATGACAAAGGCAAGGATGAAGCTGAACTGCTCGGTGAACATGTCGAATTTGTAAAATGGCGCGTTCATGTTAGTTCCACTGCTTTCTGAAGAAGTAGGCCAGCGCATAGGCCCCGCCAAACACACACAGCATGAAGACCCAACTGCCCACGTTCAGCAGCGAGCCGCCGGTCAGCGCCTGGCCGCTGGTGCAGCCAAGCGCAATTTTCGCGCCGATGGCCATGATGGCGCCGCCGAGGAAGGCAAAGACCAGCCGGTTGCGAATGCCAATATTCGGCCCCCGCTCCACGGCCACCTTCAGACGGTGGCCCAGGGCACCGGAAAGGAAGCCCCCGACAAAAACACCCAGCACCTCGAAGACCAGCCAATCGAGCAATGGCGAACGCGATAGGTCGCCGAGATAGTCCATGTAGAACGGATTGTTCAAGGCATGCTTGGGGGCCACCTGATAGACCGCCGTGGCAACCGCCGTGGTGAAGGCGCCGGATGCGCCAAGGCCGCGGCCCATGATGACAAAGGAGGCAAGCAGCACCAGGCCGAGCGCAAAGCCCGCCAGGTAGGAGTTCATATAAGGTTGTGGCGTTTTCACTTCGTGTTCCATGGCACTCTCACTGATTCAGGGTTTGCAGCCAGTGACTGTCCTGGCCGGCGTAAACGAGGATGAAGCGCAACGCGAGGCCGCCAAAGAGAACCAGGAGCGACGGCGCGATCGTGTGGCGGATGCGGTGAAAAAGTTCAAGGGTTTGCAGGATCAAAGGAATGACGATTCCCATGCCAATGACCAGCACCCAGAAAGGCGCGGCCCACTCGCCAGTGAGAAGAAGCGAGGCGGCGTACTGATGAGAGGCCGAGGAACTCATGTGCCCAATGAGCACCAGGCACAGGATGGCGAACTCAATCGTCAGAAAACTGTTGTCGGCACCTGCCAGCACGGGTGCAACCTTCGGGTCGGGCGGCTTGCTTTGCGCCACGCGGCGGAAGGACGAAATCAGAAAATCAACAAACTCCGGCTGGTCCTTCTCCGGGATGGACAGCACCAGGATTCCATGCAGCAAGGCCGCGGCCGTCGAGAGCCCCGAGAAAAGGAAGAGCGGGCCCAGCAGCGCGCTGTTCCACAAGGGGCGTCCGCCGAGCGTGCTCAGCAGGATGCCCGTGTAAATTCCCAATGCGATGCCGACCAGCATATTCGCAAGGCCAATCACAATCACCAGCCGTGGCCGCGCAAGAATCGCGTCGCTGATGCGCGTGAGCACCGGGAAGCGTTTGGCCACCGCGGGCAGAGCCTCGGGCAGGTGCGTCAAGGCATTCGCGGTCAACGCGGGATACACCAGCAGCAGGATCCAGGACCCCCATGACATTGGCGAGGTGATTTGGAAGGTGAGATACAAACGCCAAACATAAAGTTTGTGGCCCAGGTCCAAAAAGAGGGTGAACATGCCGAGGCTGAGACCAATCAAGCCCAGGATCGGGCCGATGGTGCAGCAAATCATCGCCTGGCGTTGCTTGGGCCGCACGGCCAGCAGGCGCACGCCGGCGATGATCATCAATCCCGCCACCAGCCCGCCAAGAAAAAGATAAACCGGGATCTGCCACTCCCAGACGCGGAAGACCGGGTCGATCATCGGGTTGTGCCGTGAGTTCGTGATGTCAATCAGTGGGTTCATGGCGCCTCAAGTCAAATAAAA
>JAJXXN010000233.1 GCA_021781075.1 Acidobacteriota bacterium
GATCTTCTGCACAAACTCGGACTGAAGCGCCAAAGCCGGGATGCTCAGGATCGAGCTCGCGAAGATGACCGGCATCACACCACCGGCGTTCACCTTCAACGGCAGGTGCGAGCTCTGCCCGCCCATCATGCGGCGGCCGACAATGCGGCGCGCCGACTGGATGGGGATGCGGCGCTCGGCTCGCTCAACGTAAACAATGAAGGCCACAACTGCGATCATCGCCGCAAGCAGCAAGATCACAAAGACCGGGGTAAAAGTGCCCCATGCGCCGGTTTCAATCTTGCTGTACAACTGGATGACGCCATTGGGCAGGCCGGCCACGATGCCGGCGAAAATCAGCAGGCTCATCCCGTTGCCGATTCCGCGGTCGGTGATTTGCTCGCCCAGCCACATGATGAAAGTCGTCCCGGTGGTCAACGTCATCACCGTAAGCAGCACAAAACCGACCCCCGGGTGCAGCACCGCGTTCATCTTGGTCAAAATCGCGGCCACGCCAATGGCCTGCAGCGCGCCAAGCACGATCGTCATATAGCGCGTCCACTGCGTGATCTTGCGCCGGCCAAGTTCGCCTTCCTTCTGGATGCGCGCCAGCGGCTCATAGACCACCGTGAGCAGTTGGAAGATGATCGAAGCCGTGATGTAAGGCATGATGCCGAGGGCGAAGATCGTCATGCGGCGCAGGTTGCCGCCGCCAAAAAGATCGGCCAGGCCAAAGAGAGAACCACCCTGCGAGTTGAACATCATCTCGACGGCGTGGCCATCAACACCAGGCGTGGGAATGAATGCGCCTAGGCGGTAAACGGCGAGAAGGCCGAGCGTGAAGAGGACGCGCTTGCGCAGGTCGGGAATGCGGAAGATATTCAGAAACTTATCGAGCATTTTTGCCTGTCCGTTTTGGCGCCCTTCGGGGCGCCCGCGGGAAAATCAATCAGAACTTACGCGCTTGCGGGTCTTCTGCCTGTCATCACCCGTTCAGGCGCAGGACGGTCTGCCTTTCAGGCAGCCGCGGGAGCGTCAGCGCCGCCTAGAACGATGGCCTTGCCACCGGCCTTGGCAATCTTTTCAGCCGCCGACTTGGAAAACTTGTGCGCGTGGATGGTGATCGCCTTCTTCAGCTCGCCTGAACCAAGCACCTTGATGAGCGCCTTCTTGTTCGACGCCAGGCCAAGCTTGCGATAATCCTCTATCTTCACCTCCGCTACGCCCAGGTCCGCAAAGCGGTCCAGGTTGAGCACCGTGTACTCGGTGCGGAAGATGTTGACGAAACCGCGCTTCGGCAGACGGCGGTGGAGCGGCATCTGGCCACCCTCAAAGCCGCGCATCAGGCTCGAGCCCGAGCGCGATCCCTGGCCCTTGTGGCCGCGCGTTGAGGTTTTGCCCATGCCGGAGCCCATACCGCGCCCGACACGCTTGCGCCCGACATTTGCCTTCTTGGGGGCGCGCAGATTGGAAAGATTCTTTGCCATTTTGTCCTCGCTAGAACGCCGTTGCCTTGGAAGGCAGCGACTCGCGTTTTGTGAGTTCCCCGTTTTCAGCTTGCGGCCAGTACCGAGAGGCAACCACCCGCCACATCAAACTGCAAACTGGGAACTGAAAGTTGTTATTGAACAATACGAACCAGATGCGGGATGGCCTTGACCATGCCACGAACCGAATCATTGTCAACGCGCTCGACGATCTGGTTCAGCCGCGTGAAGCCCAGCCCCTTGACGATGAGCTTGTGCTTGACCGGCGTTGCGATCGCTGAGCGGTAGTACTGAATGCGGATCTTCTTCTCTGCCATGGTTTAGAGCTCCTCCACCTGCTTGCCGCGCAAGCTGGCAACCTCGTTCTTGTCGCGCAACTGCGTCAACGCGTTGAAGGTGGCCTTGATGACGTTGTGCGGGTTGGCTGAGCCGAGGCTCTTCGTCAGAACATTCTGCACGCCAACCGAGGTCATCACCGCACGGACTGCGCCACCGGCAATCACGCCCGTGCCCTCCGGTGCGGGCTTCAACAGCACCTGGCCCGAGCCGTAGCGGCCGAGCACCTGATGGGGGATCGTGGTATCGGTCAGATGAACCTTGTGCAGGTTCTTCTTCGCGCTCTCAATTCCCTTGCGGATGGCCTGCGGGACTTCCTTGGCCTTGCCCGAGCCATACCCGACCACTCCCGCTGCCGGGTCTCCAATGACGACGAGCGCCGCAAAGGACATGTTCTTGCCACCCTTGACGACCTTGGTCACACGATTGATCGCCACAACCTGGTCCTTCAGGTCGAACTGGCTTGCGTCAAGCTTCTTCTTCAGCATTGTCATAACTCGTTTCTCAATCCTTCCGGGCTAAGCCGCATACAACGCGAAATTAAAATTCAAGGCCGGCTTCGCGTGCCGCGTCCGCCAGGGCCTTGATACGCCCGTGGTAAAGGTATCCGCCACGGTCAAAGACCACCTTCTTGACGCCCTTTTCCTGGGCGCGCTCCGCTACCGCCTTGCCAATCTCCTTGGCCGCGGCAATATTCCCGCCTGTCTTCAGCTTGAGCGCCATGCTCGATGCCGAGGCCAGCGTCACGCCCTTCTGGTCATCAATCACCTGGGCATAAATGTGGTTGAGCGAGCGATAAACGTTCAGGCGAGGGCGCTCGGCCGTGCCTGAAATCTTCTCGCGGATGCGCGTGTGCACACGCTGGCGAACTTCGTTTCTCTTGGTCTGCGTAATCATGGTCTTCTTCCGTTCCTAGGAGCGGAGCCGCCCTGCGGCTCCGTTCGGGTTTGTTCAGATCTCAGGACTTGGCTGCTGTTCGGTTCAGCCCCGCCGCTTGCTTCACCAGGGAGCCGTCATGGCCTTTCCCCCGACCCCTGTTCCCTGCCTGCCTATTTGCCTGCCGTCTTGCCGGCCTTCTTCTTCAATTTCTCGTTCGAGTAGCGCACACCCTTGTTCTTGTAGGGGTCGGGCTTGCGCAACGACCGCATATCAGCCGCCACCTGCCCCACCTTCTGCCGGTCAATCCCGCTGATGGTCAGATGCGTCTGCTTGGGGTCGATTGCCACTTCGATGCCCGTGGGCAGCGGAAACTCAATCGGGTGCGAATAGCCAAGGGTGAATACCACCGTCCCCTTGCCCTTCATCTCGGCGCGATAGCCGATGCCCACGATGTCAAGCTCCTTCACCCAGCCCTTGGTCACGCCCTCGACGGCGTTGAAAACCAGGGCGCGGGTCAGTCCGTGGACCGCCGCGTCCTTGTCGCTCTCGCGCTCAACGTGCAAAACACCGTCCCTGGTTTCGAGCTTGATGCCGGGGGCAACCATTGCAGTCACCTTGCCCTTGGGCCCTTCCACGAGGACCGTGTTGCCCTCCACCTTGTACTTCACGCCCGTTGGGAGCGCAATCGGCTTCTTACCAATTCGTGACATTTCAATTCCCTTTTGGGGCTTGCGAGTCCCGTCGGCTTCCATGCTGGCGGGGCTTTTTGCCCCGTTACAAGTCAGCCCACGTTCCACTGCAGCCGGTGAAACAATTTCTCAGCGTCAGGCGCGAAACATCCCGCCAAAAATCCCTCGACGCCGCCTTACCAAACTTCGCAAAGCAATTCGCCGCCAACACCCTCGCGGCGCGCCTGGCGGCCGGTCATCACGCCCTTGGGCGTGGTCAGAATCGAGATGCCCAAGCCGCCCTGCACGCGCTTGATTTCATCACGGCCAACATAAACACGGCAGCCGGGGCGCGAAACACGGGCGAGGTCGCGGATGGCGGCGTCCTGCGGGCCGTACTTCAGGTAAACACGCAGGACCATCCGGCCTTCCTCTTCCTGCATCTTGTAGTTCTGAATGTATCCCTCTTCCTTGAGAATGCGCGCAATCTCGGTCTTCAGTTTGGAAGCGGGGACATCGAGCTTCTGGTGGCGCGCACGGATCGCGTTGCGGATGCGGGCCAGGAAATCTGCTACTGGGTCGGTCAGACTCATTCTTTCTCCTTCATCCCCCGTTCGCCCGGATTTGACTCACAGGAACCAGCGGGAATGGTGTTACAGGTTACAGGGTGCAAGGCCCGGGGTTCAGTTTGATCCTTGCTGAATCAGTGTCCGTCAATTGCCCTCGCAGGCCGTGACTGATCGCTGAGCACCGGGCCCTGGTTCTTACCAGCTTGACTTGATGACGCCGGGAATCTCGCCCTTCAAGGCCAGGCCACGGAAGCACAGGCGGCAGAGCCCAAACTTGCGCAGGAAGGCCCGGGGCCGTCCACAGATCTGGCAGCGATTGTGCTTGCGGCAGCTGAACTTCGGCTTCCGCGCGTCTTTCACTCGTTTTGCAGTTGTTGCCATAATTCCTCTCGTCGCCCCTTATGCGCCCTGGCGGAAGGGCATGCCCAGATGGCGGAGCAATGCCCGCGCCTGGTTGTCATCCGCCGCTGTCGTCACAATCGTGATGTTCATGCCCTTGAGCTTCTCCACGCGAGAGTAGTCAATCTCCGGGAAGATCAGCTGGTCGCGCAGGCCCAGTGTGTAGTTGCCGCGGCCGTCAAAACTCTTGGTTGATACCCCGCGAAAATCTCGCACGCGCGGTAGCGCAATGGAGATAAGGCGGTCCAAAAACTCGTACATCGTGTCGCCGCGCAGCGTCACCATGGAGCCAATGGCCATGCCCTCGCGCACCTTGAAGGCCGCAATCGACTTCTTGGCCTTCGTGGTCACAGGCTTCTGGCCGGCAATGGAGGCCAGGTCCCCAACCAGCGGGTCGAGGAGCTTGGAGTTCTGCGTCGCCTCGCCGAGCCCCATGTTGAGAACAATCTTCTCGAGCTTCGGCACCGCCATCGCGTTCTCAATGCCCAGCTCCTTCTTGAGCGCGCCCTTGATCTCCGCGTTGTACTTTTCCTTCAATCGTGCTGCCATGTTTCTTCCTCTTCTTCTGCCTCTTCCGGTTCCGGATTGGCCGCCCGCCCACCGGGCCCTGGCCGTTTACCGATGCGGAAGGAATTCTATTTCGCTAGCCTTTGCGGGATGGCAGCGAGGTGCCACACTTCTTGCATGCGCGGAACCGCTTGCCGCCCTCGCCCTTGTAGGTGACCTTCACCGGCCCGCAGCTCGGGCAAACAAGCATCACATTCGAGACGTGGATGGGCGCCTCCTGCTCGGCAATGCCGCCCTTCGTGCGCTGGCCGGTCTTGGAGCTGACGGTCTTTTTGACCACGCGCACGTGCTCAACCAGTACCGCGCTCTTTTCCGGCAACACGCGCAGCACCCGCCCCTGCTTCCGGGCCGCCGCGCCATTACCCGCAATCACCTGGACAATGTCGTTCTTCTGAATATGCAAAGCTGGCATGATGAACTTCTCTCTTTTCTTCAGCGGTTAAACCACTTCCGGCGCAAGCGAGGCGATCTTCAAAAACTTCTTTTCGCGCAACTCGCGGGCCACGGGACCAAAAACACGCGTCCCCACCGGCTCATTGGCCTCATTGATGACCACGGCCGCATTCTCGTCAAAGCGGATGTAGGTGCCGTCCTTCCGGCGGTGCTCCTTGCGGGTGCGCACAATCACCGCCTTGACCACCTTGCCCTTTTTCACAGTGCCATCAGGCGAGGCTTCCTTGACCGCGGCCGTGACAATGTCACCCAGGCCGGCATTCTTGCCGAGGCCCCCACCAAGCGGGAGGATCACCTGCAGCTTGCGCGCGCCGGAGTTGTCGGCTACGGCCAGCATTGTTCTCATCTGTACTGCCATGGTCTTTCTCCTTCTCCGCCTTCAGCTAGTTGATCGCCGACTCGTCGACCTGGACGAGGTTTGAACGGCGAACGATCTCTTCAAGGGCCCAGCGCTTCAGCTTGCTCGTCGGGCGGGTTTCGCGGATGCGCACCACGTCGCCGACACGCGCCGAGTTCTGCTCATCGTGGGCATAAAACTTCTTCGAGCTGCGCACAATCCTCTTGTACTTGGGATGAGCCTTGCGCATCTCGACCTCGACCACTATGGTCTTCTGCATCTTGGTCGAAACCACCTCGCCCACCTTCTCATTGCGCCGCGTCTCGGCACCCTTCTCCGTCACTTGCGTCATGCACGCGCTCCCTTCTTCGTCGCGAGCTCGCGCTCACGGGCCACGGTCTTGATGCGGGCAATGTCCTTCTTCAGCTCGCGAATCTTCTTCACGCCGTCATTCTGCCCCAGCGAGAGCTGAAAGCGGAGACGGAAAAGCTGCTCGGCAGCCTGCTTCTGCTCCACCACCAGCTGATCGTCGCTCAAGTTGCGAATCTTCGTCAGTTCCATCGTTGCTTCTCACTTTTCCCGGACATGCGATGCCGGGGGTTTCAAATTCCTACTTGGCTGCCACTGCCGCCACGGTCACGCCGGGACGCATCACAAACTTCGTCTTCAAAGGCAGCTTGTTGGAGGCAAGACGCATCGCCTCTTGCGCAACATCGGGCGTCACACCCTCCATCTCGAAGAGGATCTTGCCCGGCCGAACCACCGCAACCCAGTGGTCAAGCGCACCCTTGCCGGAACCCATTCGGACTTCGGCCGGCTTCTTGGTGATTGGCTTGTCCGGGAACAGGCGCAACCACACCTTGCCGCCGCGCTTGATAAAACGCGTCATCGCGATACGGCTGGCCTCGATCTGGCGGTCGGTTATATAACCGCACTCCATCACCTTCAAGCCGTACTCGCCGAAGGACAGGCTTGAGCCGCGCCACGCCTTGCCGCGCATCTTGCCCTTCTGCTGCTTGCGGTACTTCACCTTCTTTGGCATCAACATAACGTAAATCCCTCAAAAACAGTTCTTGGTTCCACGCTCTCGGTTCCCTGTTGCTCCCACACCTGGCTTGCCGCCACCCCTCAAAAACCAGGAACTGGCAACCGTGGGCTGAGAACCGCCCTTAAAACACTCCCGAACCGGCCGCGGCTGGCGCCTGACGACGCTTCTGCTCGTAAATGTCGCCGCGATAAATCCAGGTCTTGACCCCGATCACCCCGTAGGTCGTCTGCGCCTCGGCAAAGCCGTAATCGATGTCAGCACGCAGCGTGTGCAGTGGCAGGCGGCCCTGCAGGTACCATTCGGAACGCGCAATCTCATTGCCATTCAGGCGGCCCGAAACGCGCACCTTGATGCCCTTGCAGCCAAAGCGCAGCGCGGAGTCGACGCTCTTGCGCATGGCGCGGCGGAAGCTGACACGCTTCTCGAGCTGGACGGCGATGTTCTCGGCGACAAGCTGGGCGTCAAGCTCCGGCTTGTTGACCTCGATGATGTCAATGAACACATCGCGGTTGGTGCGCTTGCCAAGCTCCACCTTGAGCTTCTCAATCTCCGCGCCCTTCCTGCCGATGATGATGCCCGGGCGCGCCGTGCGGATCAGGAAACGGAGCTTGTTGCCCGGACGCTCAATCTCAACCGAGCTGACCCCGGCGGCCTTGAGCTTGTCGCGCAATTCGGCCTTCAGCTTGATATCCTCGACCAGCATCTTGTCGTAGTCGCGCTCGGAAAACCAGCGCGAACGCCACGGCTTGTTGACGCCGAGCCGAAAACCATAAGGGTGGACTTTCTGTCCCATGCTTGACTCCTAAGTACTCCGGGCCGCTCATCACGGTCCCATCGATTGCCGCCCCCGCGGGGACGGGTTCAAAATCTACTTCCTGGTCGCCTTCTTTGCCGGTGCCTTTTTGGCTGCGGCCTTCTTGGCGGGGGCTTTCGTCTCGGTTTGCGGCTCGTCAACCTTGGTCACAAGCTCCTGGCTCATGGCGTTGCGCTCGGCAACTGAAACAATGATGTGCGCCAAGCGCCTCTGGTAGCGGAATGCGCGCCCCATCGGCGCGGGGCGGATGCGCTTCATGCGCGGCCCTTCATTGGCCAGTGCCTGCTTGACGTAGAGATTGTCCACATCCAGGTCGTGCCCCTGCTCGCCGGCCACGTAACGCGCATTGTCAACCGCCGAAGTCAACAGCTTCTTGACCACCGGGGCAATGCGCTTCTTCGAGAAGGCCGCCGTGTCAAGCGCCTCCTGAACACCGAGGCCCTTGATCATGTCGAGAACCAGCCGCGCCTTCTGTGGCGAGACTCGCTGAAAACGGGCTTCCGCGCGGTACTCACGCACGCCCGCCGCCACGCCCTTCTTCTTTTTCGTTGCTACTGCCATCTCTTTCGCCTTTCAAAGCGGTTGCGTCTGAAATTGCCGCCGCTTTTCAAAACTTTTTCTGCTTCCTGAAGCCGAAGCACTCAATCCAGCCAAGATCAAACCGTCAACCGATCTCTGGCAATTTACTTTGCCTTCGCCGTCGTCTCGGCCGCCTTCACGCTGTGGCCCTTGAAAGTCCGGGTGGGGGCAAACTCGCCCAGTTTGTGTCCAACCATGTTCTCGGTCACATAGACGGGTACAAATTTTTTGCCGTTGTGCACGGCGATGGTGTGGCCGACAAACTCCGGGAAGATCGTCGAGCGACGCGACCAGGTTTTTACAACCTTCTTGTCGTTCGCTTTGTTCAACACCTCGATCTTTACGCTGAGGTGCGCATCTACAAATGGACCCTTTTTGGTAGAACGTGCCATTCCTTGAGCTCCTATGCCTTACTTCGACCGGCGGCTGACGATGAACGCGTCCGTCCGCTTGTTGTTGCGCGTCTTGTAGCCGCGTGTCGGCTGGCCCCACGGCGTTACCGGGTGACGGCCGCCCGAGGTCTTGCCCTCGCCGCCGCCATGCGGGTGGTCCACCGGGTTCATGGCGACACCACGGTTGGTCGGGCGGATGCCCTTCCAGCGGTTGCGTCCCGCCTTGCCGATCGAAACGTTTTCATGGTCCGTGTTGCCAACCTGCCCAATGGTGGCCATGCACTCCACCAGCACCTTGCGCGTCTCGCCGGAAGGAAGCTTCAGCAGCGCATATTCGCCTTCCTTGGCAACCAACTGCGCCTGCGCCCCTGCCGAGCGCGCCATTTGCGCACCCTTGCCCGGACGCAGCTCAATGGCATGGACCGTCGTGCCGGCGGGAATGTTCTTGAGCGGCAACGCGTTCCCCACCAGGATGTCCGCCTCGGGGCCGGAGCTGACCGTCTGGCCGACCTTCAAGCCGATGGGCTGGAGGATGTAGCGCTTCTCGCCGTCCGCATAATGGATCAGCGCAATGCGCGCCGAGCGGTTGGGGTCGTACTCAATGGTCGCGACCTTGCCCGGAATCCCGGATTTGTCCCGCTTGAAATCGATCAGGCGCAGCTTGCGCTTGTGGCCTCCGCCATGGTGGCGGATCGTCATGTCGCCGGAGTTGCGGCGACCGCCGGTGCGCTTTCTGATCTCGACAAGCGGCTTGTGCGGCGTCGATGTTGTCAGGTCCTCGTTTGAAAGGGCCGTCTGAAAACGCAGCGTCGGCGTAATGGGTCTGAATGTCTTGATTGCCATCTTCGTTTCCTCGCGTGTGGCCGTTGCGTCATCCGCCACGGTCTCACGCTATTCTCCGGGGCCGCATTCGGCCCCGATAATTCTTCTGCCTGCAGCCTGCCATATCGGCAAACCGCCAACCAGTGCACGCCGTTTAAAGGTTGCTCACATACTCGGGCATCTTCTCGCCCTTCTTGAGACGCACATAGGCCTTCTTCCAGTCCGGCTTATAACCGGCATACTGGCCGCGGCGGCGCTCTTTGCCAAGCACGTTCGCGGTGCGTACCGTCTCGACCTTCACCTTGAAGAGAGCCTCTACTGCCTGCTTCACTTCATTCTTGGTCGCCCCCGGGGCCACATCAAAAATCAAAGTGCCCTCGGTTTCCTTCTTCGCAAGCCCCTTTTCCGTAATCAGGGGACGGCGGATTGCTGTGTAAACTGTCGGCATCAGGCCACCTCCTGCGCGGCTTTGCGCTTTGAAATCGTCTTGGCAAGGTTCTCAGCCAGCTGCTCAATGGCCGCCTTGGAAAAAATGGCGCGCTCATAGCGGAGCAGGTCATAGGGATGCACCTCGTTGTTCAGCACAAGCTCAACACCCTTCAGGTTGCGCGAGCCGAGAAGCAGGGCCTTTGACAGCTCCTTGCCATTCTCCACAAGCAGGGCCGTGCGCTTGACCTCAAGCTTGTCCAGGGCCGAGCGATAGAGCTTAGTCTTGGCATCCTTCAACTCAAGCGTGTCAACCACCGTCAGCTTGCCGTCGGCAAGTTTTGACGCCAGCGCGGCGCGCAAGGCGCCGAGCAGCTTCTTGCGCGGGAACGCGTAGTCATAGCTGCGAGGCTGGGGCCCGTGCACCGTGCCACCGTGGCGCCAGAGAGGGGAACGGACACTGCCAATGCGGGCGCGACCGGTACCTTTCTGCTTCCAAAGCTTTTTGCCCGAACCGGCGACCAGCTTGCGGTTCTTGGTGGCGTGCGTACCCTGGCGCAGCGAGGCACGGTAGTGTTTCACCGCCTCCCAGAGGAGGGCCTCGTTGACCTGCGCGGGCCCGAAGACGGCATCGGCCAATTCAACCGATCCCACCTTCTTCCCTTCGAGATTCAATACATCCACTTTTGCCATCGTCTTCTTCTTTCACTGGCCGGGGGAGTTTGACCCCCGCCAGCTTCAATTCATTCGGGAGGCTTGTTCCACCAGCCCGTCAAACCCTTGGCGCACTACTTCTTCTTGGCGCTTGCCTTCTTTGATGCCTTCAACGGATCGACCGTACCGCTGCCGCCGAAGCCACGGCGCTCGCGCGGCGGGGCCTTGGGCTTCGAAATCAACACATAGCCGTCCTTCGCGCCCGGTACCGCCCCCTCAACCATCAGCAGGTTTTCCTCGAGGTCGACGCCGCGAATGCGCAGGTTGCGCACTGTCACCTGGTCCACTCCAAAGTGGCCGGGCATGCGCTGGCCAGGGAAAACACGGCTCGGAAAGCTCGATGCGCCGATTGAACCCTGCACCTGGAACATATGGCCGTGCGACTTGGGGCCGCCGCCGAAACCATGGCGACGAACAACACCCGCAAAACCACGCCCCTTCGACGTGCCAATCACATCCACAAACTTGTCCTCGGCGAAAAGATCCACCAGCACGCGATCACCCGCCTTGACCTCCGCCTCGCCTTCCTTCGCCGCAAGCACGCCAACCTCGCGCAACTCGCGCATCGGCGGGGCTTCGGTCTTTTTCAGGTGGCCCGTCATGGGCTTGGTCAGGTTTGATGCCTTCACAAACTCGACCAGTCCAATCTGCGCGGCGTCATAGCCGTCCTTCGCCGCCGTCTTCAACTGCGTCACGACGCAGGGGCCGGCCTGCAATACCGTGATCGGGTGCACCTCGCCCTTCTCATCGAAGACCTGGGTCATGCCGATTTTTTTACCGATGATTCCCGTTACCGCCATTTTTCACCTCTCCTCATCATGCGGTGGCGTTTGCCGCCGCACTGCCGGGGCCCTTCCGGGCCTTTTGGATTCAACATCCCAGCGATGCCATTCCGCACCGCGGGCGCCTACTTTTCAAACGCCTTGATCTCAACGTCCACGCCGGCCGGAAGGTCAAGCTTCATCAACGCGTCAACCGTCTGCTGCGTCGGCTCCAGGATGTCGATGAGCCGCTTGTGGGTGCGGATCTCGAATGCCTCGCGCGACTTCTTGTCCACGTGCGGCGAACGCAGCACGCAGTACTTGTTCTTCATCGTCGGCAGGGGAATCGGGCCGGCAACTGTTGCACCGGTACGACGCGCCGTCTCCACAATCTCGCCGGTTGAAGTATCCAGCACGCGATAATCGTATGCC
>JAJXXN010000322.1 GCA_021781075.1 Acidobacteriota bacterium
TTTCGGAAGCAAATCCGCGCCCGATCCCGCACCCGGCGCACCGGAGTCGAACGCGCCCCAGTCCTCCGACGCCCCCAAACCCGGCTTCTTCTCCCGCATGAAGCAGGCCGTCTCGCGCACCCGCGAAAACTTCACTGAAAAACTCTCCGACCTTGTCGCCCTCACCCGCTCCGTGGATGAATCCTCCATCGCGCAGCTCGAAGCCGCACTGCTGACCAGCGACCTGGGCCTGCCCACCACCACCGCCATCCTCACCGCCGTCCGCGACCGCGCCCGCCACGAAAGCATCGACGGCCCGGGACTGCGTGCCCTCCTGCGCGACGAACTCCTCAAAATCCTCAACGCACCCATCCAAAACCCGCTTGAGTCAAGCACCCCATCACCGCAGGGCGCGTCTTCGCCGCAGGTTCTGTTTTTGGTCGGCGTCAACGGGACCGGCAAGACCACCACCAGCGGCAAACTCGCTGCCCACTTCCGCGCCGAAGGGCACTCTGTGCTTTTGTGTGCCGCGGATACTTTCAGGGCAGCCGCCATCGAGCAGCTCGAAGTCTGGGCCCAGCGCTCCGGCGTCGAACTCATCAAGACCAAACACGGCGCCGACCCTGCTTCGGTTTTGTATGACGCCGCCGCCGCCGCCAAAGCCCGCGCCATCGACCTCCTCCTCGTCGACACCGCCGGCCGACTGCACACAAAATCCGGCCTCATGGACGAGCTCGAGAAAATGCGCCGCACCGCCGCCAAACTCATCCCCGGCGCCCCCCACGAGGTCCTCCTCGTCATGGACGCCACCACCGGGCAAAACGGCCTCCAACAGGCCCGCCTCTTCACCCAGTCCGCAGGCGTCACCGGCATCGTCCTCACCAAACTCGACGGCACCGCCAAAGGCGGCATCGCAGTCGCCATCGCACGCGAAATGAACCTCCCCGTCCGCTTCGTCGGCACCGGCGAAAAACTCGAGGACATCCTCCCCTTCGACCCCGCGGCCTTCGTCGATTCGCTGCTCGGCTGATCATTTTACTTTTCCATTTCGAATATACTTCTAAAAAGAATGCAACAGCGGGGATTGTAATCCCCGCTGTTGGTAATGGTTATTTATTCTTCAATTCTGCAAGTTCCTGACGTAGTAATTGATTTTCTCTTTCCGTAATTGCTTTCTGAACGATATCTTGTACATTACCCCAATGTACAACTGACTTGCCTAATCCGTTCAAGTTGAATTTCAATTCACCACAAGTGTTTCTGGTTGATTCCACAACTTCGACTGCAATTTGCTCCCAAAATTTCTTTACATCGCGAAAACTCATATTCCATTTGAATTTGTCATCCTTCAATTCAACAAATTGACGAAATGCTGCATGGATGGGATAAACAGCAACCATGCTTAAACGATGTTCAACTCGTTCACCGCTGACTGGCATAACAAATGACGGCAAATCCTTTTTGCGTCTTTCACCGTTCACATCAGTGTAAATTGATTCAACAAATTTCAATGAACCAAACCTTCCACCCTTTTCGTTATACATCTTCTTGGGTTGTGTTCTTATAAAATCCTGAAATTCAAGAATTTGGGGGAGGATGTCAAGTAATGCATAGTAACCTTCCATATCTTTATGGAAATCCTCAAGTACGAGGTTTTTTGAAGAGTATGCCTTAATTGGCATTTTTTTCTTGTCGTCAGGTTGATAGATGTCAGAACGATAACAAGTCATTACTGCGAGTAGTTCTTCCACTTTTATGATGCCATCTTCGCCTTCTCGCCATTGAACATTGTTATGAAGTGGAGTGTCTTTCAGTGCGTTTTTAATCGGCTCAAATGCACCACTCAATTCCAAAATTGATGACTGTTTGACTTGAACAGATGTATTGTTAGCACCTGCAATTTCAAAAACAGTGTCAACTGGTAACCCAACAACGACTGAGACTTTGATGAAATTTTGTGGCATTTCAGAAATGCCTGGATTCTGCTGGAGTTCGCGGATAATTGCCAAGCCATGGCCACCATTCATAACTCCTTGACCTTGCTTAAAATGGATGATAGCTGTTTTGTTGTCAATTTCATCAACTCGGTCTGCAACGACGTTGATGCCCAAGTGCTTGTAGCCAAATAATCCAGGCGTTATGTCTTCGTCAGGATTCAAAGAGCCATCGAGTACTGAATTTCGAACAGATTTATAGACCTGTTTGGTTTTTGCAGCATCAGAAGGCCGGGCATTTGCATCAACAGGAAAATCAGGTAATTCACGTGTATCAACACGAAATTCGTAGGTGATGATTGATTTGTTAAAGGGGTCGCTCAATTTGCGAGCTGAAAGGAAAGGAAGTTTAACGGATGTCAAATCAGACGTTGTCATAGGTTTTGCTCCATAGCTGACGATACAGCTTGAAATTTGAATTCTTCGATGACGGTGCATCCAGAATTCATGATAATGAGCATAGACGTAGAAATAACATTTTGTCAAGTAAATATTATGTGGAGGCAAATTCATTGGAGCACAAAGGCGGAGGTCACGCCCAAAATCATTGTTTGCAGCCGGATGCCCCATCCATTGCGCGTTCTTTGCGGAATGGGTGGGTAAGAACAACACTTCGCTCTTCACACTCTGTCGTTTCGAGCGCGGCGAGAAATCCGCAGTTGCTTTCTTGTTTGTATCAGGGCCTGACTTCAGTCAGGCCAGTGGCCACACCGCAGGTGCCGCGCCGCCGCCCGGGCATGTCGTGCCGAAGCTTATAGCGAAGGCAGGTGGGGGCGGAATAGCCGCGAACGAAGCGCAAGCGGAGTTCACCTCCTCAAAGCATTTCGGGCGGGGGGCGGCGGCGCGCATATCTATAGCTCTTTACAAATATCTATAAGCTGACTCCGCCA
>JAJXXN010000168.1 GCA_021781075.1 Acidobacteriota bacterium
GTACTTCTCCGCCGTCTCATGGCAGTTTTTGTGGATGGCGATGATGATGTTGTGCAGCTTGTCGTCCACCTCTTCGCGTGTCCAGGAGAGCCGCATGGAGTTTTGGCTCATTTCAAGCCCGCTGGTGGCAACGCCGCCGGCGTTTGCGGCCTTGGCGGGGCCGTAATGGATTTTGGCGTCGAGGAACATTTTTGTGGCATCGAGCGAGCTGGGCATGTTGGCCCCTTCGCTGACGAGCCTGACGCCGTTCTTGATCATGTTGGCCGCGTCCTTGGCGTTGATTTCGTTTTGCGTCGCGCTGGGGAAGGCGCACTGCGCGGGCACATTCCAGAGCGGGTTGTGGTCGAGCTTGCGGTCGACCGGCGTGTACATGGCCTTCTTGAACTTGGCGGCGTACTCCTGCATGCGGCCGCGGCGGTTGTTCTTGAGGTCCATGACCCAGGCGAGTTTTTCGCGGTTGATGCCGTCGGGGTCGTAGATGAAGCCGTCGGAATCGGAGAGGGTGACGGGCTTGGCGCCGAAGTCGAGGAGTTTTTCAACCGTGTACTGGCTGACATTTCCGGAGCCGGAGACGAGGCACTCCTTGCCTTCGAGGGATTCACCGCTGGTCTTGAGCATTTCAACGGCGAAGTAGACGCTGCCGTAGCCTGTGGCCTCTGGACGGATGAGTGAGCCGCCCCAGTCCATGGATTTGCCGGTGAGCACGCCGCTGAACTCATTGCGGAGGCGTTTGTATTGCCCGAAGAGGTAGCCTATTTCGCGGCCGCCTACGCCGATGTCGCCGGCCGGCACGTCGGTGTCCGGGCCGATGTGGCGCTGCAGCTCGCTCATGAAGCTTTGGCAGAAGCGCATGACCTCGTTGTCGGATTTGCCTTTGGGGTCAAAGTCGGAGCCGCCCTTGCCGCCGCCCATGGGGAGCGTGGTGAGGGAGTTTTTGAAGACCTGCTCGAAGGCAAGGAACTTGAGGATGCCGAGGTTGACGCTGGGGTGGAAGCGGAGGCCGCCCTTGTAGGGGCCGATGGCGCTGCTCATCTCGATGCGGAAGCCGCGGTTGACCTGGGATTGATTTTTGTCATCGAACCATGGGACGCGAAACATGAGCACGCGCTCGGGCTCAGTGATACGCTCGAGGATTTTTTCGCGCTGGTATTCGGGGTGGCGTTCAAGGGCGGGCTTGAGGCAATCGAGCACCTCAAAAACAGCCTGATGGAATTCAGGTTCTGAGGGGTTTTTGGTTTTTACGATGGTCATGACTTCATCGACGTACTCCGCGACATGAGGCGGAGCAAGCACAGTGCTCATAGGTGTTGCCTCCTGGCATTTTGCCCAGCGCAATTGTATTGCGGACAGCCTGGGCCAAGCCATGGTCATTCAATGCCTGAACCCCTTGATGTACCGTGACTGTAATCACCTGCTCTTGTGATTGATTTAAATGAAGTTAAACTTGCAGAAAATATTATGAATGGAAAGAAATAACAGATATAAGATTCAAAATGTAAATATTGACTTGGCCGGCGGAGTGCGGCTGGAGGGGTTACCGAAGTGCGGTGATACTGGGCTGGGTTTTGGGCAGTTTTTGAAGTTTTTGCGCGGGGTGCGGATTCAATCGCAAAGGCAGTTGTCGGGGGTGAAGAGCGGTTGATTGTCGAGAGCCGGTTCGTCGTTTACTGTTGCGTGGGCGAGTTGGTGCTCAAAGAAGGCATCGACCTGGGCGAGGACGGCGTGGCCTGATTTGGAGTGATAGATAGCGGCGCGGAGTTTTGCCCCGCCCGGAACGCCGTGGGTGAACCAGGTGGCGAACTGCTTCATTTTGCCTGCGGGGTCGCCGAGACGGGCGTCGCGGGGGAGATCGGCGGTGGCATCGGTTTCATTGAGAAGCATTTGGAAGTAGGAGCGGATGAGGTTGTAGCGGTCTTGGTTGGAGGGTTTATCGTAGTGGCCGGTGGCGGTGTACTGTGCGATCTGGCGGAAGATCCACGGGTTGGCGGGAGCGGCGCGGCCGATCATGACGGCGTCGCAGCGGGTGACGGCGACCATGGCGGCGGCGTCCTCAGGGGTGCGGATGTCGCCGTTGCCGATGACGGGGATGCGGACGGAATCCTTGACGCGGGCGATCCAATCCCAGCGTGCCTGGCCGGAGTAACCCTGCTCGCGAGTGCGTGCGTGGAGTGCGAGGGCGTTGAGGCCTTCGGCTTCGGCGATGCGGGCGAGCTCGACGCAGATGATTTGGGAGTCGTTCCACCCGAGGCGGAATTTGACGGTGAAGGGGATGGAGACGGCCTTGCGGACGGCGCGAAAGATTTCCGTGATGCGCGGGAGGTCGCGGAGGAGGCCGGAGCCGCCGTTGGAGCCGACGACGCGCTTTGCCGGGCAGCCGAGGTTGAGGTCAACGAGGTCGAAACCGGTTTCCTCGACGATGCGCGCGGCCTCGGCGAGGGTTTCGGGATTGGAGCCGAAGAGCTGCGCGCCGATGGGGTGCTCGTCGTCGTAGAAGGTGAGGTAGCGTTTGCGTTTCACTTCACGCATGCGGGCGAGGCCGTCGGCGGAGGTGAACTCGGTCATGAGGAGCCCGCAACCGGATTGGGAATTGGTGATGGGGGAGTCGATTTCGGCGTCTGTCGCCGCGTGAGAGTGGGCCTCCGGGGTTGTGGAGAAGAAGCTGGCGTGGCGGATGAAGCGGCGGAAGACGGTGTCGGTGACGCCGGCCATGGGGGCGAGGACGGTGGCGGGCGTGATGCGGACAGGATTGGGGCCGGCGCCGATGCGCAGTTCGGCGGGCACGCGGACGCCTGAGGGCATCGCGTACTCGACGGGGTTGTCCCAGTCTTTTTTTACCGTGAATCCTTTGCCTGCCATT
>JAJXXN010000172.1 GCA_021781075.1 Acidobacteriota bacterium
CTCGCACGGGGCCATCGTGATGCGGATCAGACTGGAGTGCACCTGCGGCGCCGGCCGGAACGCTCCCGGCGGCAGATCGAAGAGCCACTCCGGACGGCCAAAAAACTGCACCGTGGCCGAGAGCAGCCCGTACTCGCGCCCGCCTGGCTCGGCCACCACGCGTTCCGCCACCTCGCGCTGCACCATCAACACCGCCCGTTCAATTGCTGCGTGGTGTGCGGCCAAGTGCAGCAAAATGTCGCTTGTAATGTAGTAAGGCAGATTGCCCACCACCACCAGCTTCTCGCCGGCTTGCACCGCGGCACGCTCGAAATCAAAATCCAGAATGCTGCCTTCAACAACGCTCACCTCCGGTGCTGAAACCAGAAACCCCACCCTTAAAGCCGCCGCCAGCTCCCGGTCCAACTCCACGCACACCAATCCCGCTCCATCGCGTGCCACCTCATTTGCAGCCCGCACACGCTCCAGCAAGGCATGCGTGATCGCACCGCGCCCGGGGCCGATCTCCACCACCGTCCGTCCGGCCAATTCTCCAGCAGCCGCGGCAATCCGCGCTATCGCGCCGCGGTCCCGCAAAAAATTCTGCCCCAGCTTCGATTTACCCATCACCTTCCATCATATGCGCATACTCAATCAACGCCCTTGTCCCTGCTGGCGCTTCGCTCGCCACCGAGTCCCTAGTAAAATAAACTCACCACGGAGCTTCGCCATGCACATCGTCTTCGCTGCTTCCGAATGTGTCCCCTTCGCCAAGACCGGCGGACTTGCCGACGTCGTCGGCGCGCTGCCGCCTGAACTTGTCAGGCTTGGCCACAAGCTCACCGTCTATCTGCCCCTCTATCCGCAGGCGCGCAGGCATCTGCCGGCAAATCTCTCCACTGTCGTCCCATCCATCACCATCCCCTTTGAGTACTACAACCGCTTTGCTGCGGTCATCGACGGCGGGCAGCGCGCCGGCGTTCAGTACTACTTCATTGATTGCCCCGAGCTCTTTGACCGTCCCGAACTCTACGGCCCCAAAGGCGGCGAGTACGAGGACAACTCCGAACGCTTCGCCCTCTTCTGCCGTGCCGTTATCGAAGCCTCAAAGATCCTCGGTGTTCCGCAAATCTATCATCTCCATGATTGGCAATCCGCACTCATTCCCGTTTACCTCCGCAACACCTACGGAAACGACCCCGTATTCCAGCACACCAGTTGCATCCTCACCGTGCATAATGCAGGCTACCAAGGCTGGTTCCCGCCAAGAACCACACAGCATCTGCTCTTTCCATGGGACCTCTTCACCATGGACAAGCTCGAGCAATACGATACCTTCAACTTTCTCAAAGGCGGCCTCGTTTACTCCGACCTTGTCACCACCGTCAGCCGTAAATATGCTGAAGAGATTCGCACCCCTGAGTTCGGCTGCAAGCTCGATGACATCTTCACACGCCGTGGTTCCGACCTGCGCGGCATCCTCAACGGCGTTGATTACTCTGAGTGGAATCCCGCCACGGACAAGAACCTTCCAGCCAACTTCACCCCCCAGGATCTGACGGGCAAAGACATCTGCCGCAATGAGCTTGTCGCAGAGTTCAACCTCAAGCCTCTCGAAAACTCCACGCCGCTCATTGCCATCGTCAGCCGCTTTGCCGAACAAAAAGGCTTTGACTTCATTGCCCCAATCGCCTCCGCCCTTGACCAGCGCAACCTCGCCCTCGTCGTCCTCGGCTCCGGTGAAGGCAGCTACGAAAGATTCTTCCGCAACTGGGCCCTCGCCCAACCGGATCGGGTCGGCATCCACATCGGCTACAACGACGCGCTTGCCCACCGTATCGAGGCAGGCGCGGATATTTTCCTCATGCCCTCCCGCTACGAACCTTGCGGCCTCAATCAAATCTATTCCCTGAAATACGGAACTGTTCCCGTCGTCCGCGCCACCGGTGGGCTTGACGACACCATCGAAGAATGGGACCCGGCCACAAAGAAGGGGACCGGCTTCAAATTTCACGGATACAACCCCTCCGACCTGCTCGCAGCCATTGACCGCGCCCTAGCCGCCTATGCCTCCCCTGATGTTTGGCAACACCTCATGCTCAACGGCATGAGCAAGGAGTACAGTTGGACACGTTCCGCAAGAGAATACTCAGCGCTCTATGAGGAAGCCGCCGCACGCCGGGCATAAATCCGTTTCACCCACCACTGCACCGGCAGGCCGGCAAGTATCAGCGCCGTCCCAATCAGCGATGCCTTCAAATTGCTTTTGAAGCTGAACACCAAAATCACTGCTGAAACCGCCACAAAAATCGCCGGCAAAAGCGGGTAGCCCCACATCCGGAAGGGCCTCGCAATCTCCGGCTTCCGCCGCCTGTAATAAAAAATTGTCGTTGCCGTCAACATGTAAAACAGCCACTCGGCAAAGATTGCCAAATCGAAAAACTCCTGGAATGTCTTGAGAAAAATCAGCAGGGCGGTTGCCAGCAATCCCTGCGCCACCAGCGATGTTGATGGCGATTGAAACCTGGGATGCACGCGGCCGAACCCTGCAAAGAACAACCGGTCCCGCGCCGCCGCAAAGGGAACCCGCGCGCCTGACATGATTGTTCCGTTCAACGTGACGAAGATGCTCACCGCCATTGCCGCGGCCACGAAAGCAGCGCCGCGCGGCCCTGCGACCAATGCGAGCGCCGCCACTGCAGGGCGCGGGCTTGCCGCAATGGCGCTAGCCGGCAGCACATATTGGATTGCCGCATTGGTTGCCATGAACAATGCGCCCACCAGAAACAAACCGCCGATCAGGCCAAGCGAAAGATTTCGCTCCGGCTGCTTCACTTCCGCAAAGACCATCGTCAAGTCCTTCCACCCGTCATAGG
>JAJXXN010000348.1 GCA_021781075.1 Acidobacteriota bacterium
TGGCGATTCGGTGGCTGTGGTGGCGGCGGCTACGGTGGCGGCTTGCGGCGCTGCCGGTGCATCGGCGCTGAGCTTTTTGCGGGTGGCGCGGATGGCCTTCATTTTGGCGACGCGCTTTTCCTCTTCGTCCATGCGCACGGTGATGAACTTGATCACCGGCTCGGTGACGCGCAGTCGGCGCTCGAGCTCGTGGACCACATCGCCGCCGGCCTCTACGGTGAGCAGGATGTAGTTGCCGTCATTGAATTTGCGGACGAGATAGGCGAGCCTGCGGCGGCCCATCTTTTCGACGGATTTGACCACGCCGCCGCCGTGGGCGACGGTGGACTCAAAACCGGCGACGAGCTTGTCGACTTCCTCTTCCTCGAGGTCGGGACGGACGATAAACATGACTTCATACAAACGGGACATCGGGTTTCCTTTTCCAGCGGCCGGCCTGTTGGCCCGCAGCCTGTGTTGACTTGTTCCGGCCAGTGGCCGGAGGGTCCTGCTCAGCGTGGCACCCGACGCACGGGTGAGTCGCGTGCCAGTTAAGATTCCTCCGCCGGGCCGGTTCGCTCGCGGCGGTTGAACTCGTTCATCGTGGCTGTAGGTCCATCGGTGAGAATCTGCCGCACGGCCCCAGCCACACGGCCCAATACCTCATCAAGGGCCTTCAGGTCCTTCTTGCCCATGGGCGAAAGCAGGTAGTCCCTTCCGGGTCGTCTTCCCATCTTCGCCTCAACCACCTCGGCGGGCAGGTTTGGCCCTACGCCGATGCGGATGCGCAACCACTCATCAGAATCAAGGGCGCTGATGATGTTCCTTGCGCCGTTGTGGCCGCCGGAGGAGCCGCGTTCCTTGATTTTTGCCGTCCCGAGCGGAAAGTCGAGCTCGTCGTAAATGACCACGAGATCGCGCTTGGGGTCGGCCCTGAATTCCCTGAGCAGGGCTCCAACAGATGCACCGCTCAGGTTCATAAAAGTCTCCGGCTTTGCCAGGATGACCTCTCGGCCTGCGATGAAGCAGGTTGCGGTCAGTGCCCGGCAGCGCCGGTTTTTAAAGGCAACGCCGGCTTCCGCGGCGATGCGGTCCACTGCCATGAACCCAGCATTATGCGGGCTCAGTACGTACTCGGGTCCGGGATTGCCCAAGCCAACAACCAGGAAAGGCGCACCTTTTGTTTCCACGGCTGGGCTCTCCACGGGTTCAAACTACTTCTTCGCCGCGTCCTTGGTCGCGGCGGCTTCGTCGGTCTTGCCCTTCTTCATCACTTCGGGCTCCTTGGCGGCATCTGCGCCGGCAACGACCTCGCCCTCGGCCGGGGTGGCGGCAACCTCTTCGCGGATGCTGGTCACATGGGCCACGGTGGCGTTTTCATCGGTGAGGTAGGTGATTTTGTCCGAGTGCGGCAGGCCACTGACGCGCAGGACGCCGTGCTGGCCGAGTTCGGTCACATCCACGTCAATGTGGCCGGGGATGTTTCCGGGCAGGCACTCGATTTCAACCTCGCGCAGGACCTGGTCGAGTACGCCGCCGAAGTTTTTGACGCCGAGTGGAATGCCGATGAGCTTGACGGGGACGCTGACCTGGATGAGCTTGTCCATGGCGATGCGCTTCATGTCGATGTGGATGAGCGTGTCCTTGATGGGCTCGTACTGCCAGTCGACGATCATGGCCTTGGCGGCGAGTTTGGCATCGACCTCGAGGTCGAAGATGGTGTTATGGCCGGCGTCTGAGTAGAGGATTTTTGTGATCTGCTTGGGATCGACCTCGACGGCGACCGGCTCATGGCCCGCGCCATAGACGACGGCGGGAATTTTGCCGGCGCGGCGAACGCGGCGGGCGGCATTTTTGTTGAATTTGCCCGAGCGGGCGCTGGCCTTGACGATTTCAGTGGTTGCCATTTGTTTTTACGTTTCCTTTTCTTGGTCGGGCACGCCTTGTGTGTGCGCTCCCTTTGTTGGTGGACAGCCACTGCGGCTGCCCGGGTTGGTGATTTTCCAGCTAGCTGAACAATGTGCTGACGCTGGACTCGGTGTGGATGTTCTCAATGGCCGCGCCGAGGAGGCCGGCGACGGAGAGCACCTTGAATTTGTTGACCGCCTGCGCGGCTTCGCGCAGTGGAATGGTGTCGGTGACGACAACCTGCTTGAGCTGCGAGCTGGCGATGCGCTCGACGGCGGGGCCGGAGAGCACGGCGTGGCTGGCGCAGGCGTAAACAGAATCGGCGCCGCTGGCAATCAGCGCGTCGACGGTCTTGATGAGCGTGCCGGCTGTGTCGATGATGTCGTCGAGGATGAGGCAGGTTTTGCCCTTGACGTCGCCGATGACGTGCATGACCTCGGCGACATTGATGTCGGTGCGGCGCTTGTCCACAATGGCCATGGGCGCGCCGAGCTTTTGCGCGAAGAAGCGGGTGCGCTCCACGCCGCCGGCGTCGGGTGAGACGATGGTGAGGTTGGGCAGGTTGAGCTCGCGGAAGTAACTGACCATCACCGGGCTGGCGAAGAGGTGGTCGACGGGGATGTTGAAGAAGCCCTGGATCTGCGCGGCGTGCAGGTCGACAAAAAGGGCGCGATTGGCGCCGGCGGTGGTTAAAAGGTCGGCGATGAGCTTGGCGCTGATGGCGACGCGTGGCTTGTCCTTGCGGTCCTGGCGGGCGTAGCCGTAATAGGGAACGACGGCGGTGATGCGGGCCGCGGAGGCGCGCTTGCAGGCGTCGAGCATGACCAGCAACTCGACCAGGTGCGAATCCACCGGGTAACAGGTCGGCTGTACGACGAAGACGTCGGCGCCGCGGACATTTTCAAGGAGCTGGAAGTAGACCTCGCCATCGGCAAAGCGCTGCAACTTGGCCTCGCCCACGGTGGTG
>JAJXXN010000180.1 GCA_021781075.1 Acidobacteriota bacterium
TGATCACGCAGTTTTTACACAGCAGGTTTTAGTCATATTGGGAAGCACCGGCTGCCAGTCGTCAAGCACTGGCCTTCTAAGCCGGGGGTTGCAGGTTCAAGCCCTGCCTCGCCTACCAGCGGCCAATCAGGCGCATGTGGCGCATGGCAGGCAGGTTGGGATTCACGGTCCTGTAACTTTTCAAGCAAAAATTGCGTCTAATTACAGAGCGGAGTGATGACCTCAATGCGGCGCGGACGGCGCGCGCGTGGTGCGGTGATGGCCGCATCGGACGCAAAACCTGTTCAATTTAAAATTCTGGAGAAAGAATGCTTTTTTCAATGCGAAGGTCTTTTGTTTTTCTTTTGCTCGCCGGCAGTTCATTGATCTTCGCAGCAACAGCGCAGGAGCCGGTTGCCACACCCGCGGCCGCACCGGCCGCCACCACAGACAAACCGGGAGCAGAGGCGCAGATACCCGATGCGCCGACCCCACAAAAACAAAACCCGCAGGCCAAGCCGGATGACGCGCAGAGCGGCGCCAAGCCACGGCCGGAGCCGAAGCGGATATTGGGCGTGATGCCGAATTACCGCGCGGTGAGCGCTGATACGATTCCGCCGCCGCCAACGCCAAAGGAAGCGTTCAAAATTGCGACCGAGAACACCTTTGACTACTCGGCCTTTGTTTTTGTCGGTGTGACCTCATTGCTTGCCGAGGGCACGGAGACACATGAGGAGTTTGGGCAGGGAGTGGCCGGCTTTGGGCGCTATTATTGGCGCGGATTTTTGGACAAGGCGGCAGGGAATTACATGGTGGATTTTGCCTTCCCCACGATTTTGCATGAGGACGAGCGGTATTACGCCATGGGCAAGGGCGGGATCGTGAAGCGCAGTGTGTATGCAGGGACACGTGTGTTCATTACGCCGAATTACAAGGGGCACAACACGTTCAATGCGGCGGAGATTTTTGGCCGCGGTGTGTCGCAGGCAATCTCCCTGACGTACTACCCGAGCAGCACGCAAACCGTGGGGGGATTCACGTCCAAATATGCGTATGCGGTGGGCCGCGATGCGCTGACCAATGTCTTCCGCGAGCTTTGGCCGGATATTTCCTACCACGTGCTTCACCGTCACCATCAGGGCGCGTCCAACTGAATTTTTACAAACTGCAAGGGTGAGTCTGGCCGGGGCTGAGGAAAAATCAACCGGAGCCGGGAGTCTGCGCGGAGCGCGAGGGGAATAAAAGGCGTAAAATTTATCATTTCTTCGTTTTATGCACGGGGCTGGCGGCGAGAGATGACTACAAATTTGCATAATTTAGACGGGATTATTTTCTGCGCCAGAGGGTCCAGGCATCCATTGGGCGGCGTTAAACTCTTTGTAAATGGCTGATGCGGTTCAGTGTAGAAGGCAGACGGCGGTTTCAATGGGGTGAAAAAAAATTTGTCAATCCAAAGAAAACTTGCGTGTTTGCGGGTGCGAGTAAAGGGCGGGGATGCGGAAGGGAGTCCCGAAGCGTGAAACGAGTTAAAAATTACATATTTTGCTTGTGCAAATGATTCAAAGCTAATACCATCAGTGTGTTTCCTGTGCTCTCGATTTCCGCGCAGCGGAAATTGAACGGGGGGTGCATCTTAAACCCCGACTCAAGAGGGCAAGGTGTAGGATGTCGAGGCCGATTCACCGCGGGAAGAAATGGCGGCTGAAAGTTTCGCGGTCGAGGCGATGCGGTTGACATGGTTCCATGAGGGTGAAGCACACCCCGCGGAAACCATGATGCGGCAATGGTCAGTATCGGTCCGCAGCGAAGAAGTTTTCCCGGGCGGCATGAGGGCACGGGAGATCCAACAACAACTACTGGATGCTCTTCCCATTTCTGTGCGAGTCGCAGGATTCAAAACGGGGGGGGAAAGACATCAGGAGGCTAGGAAAGAAATGTTGCACAGATTCTATGCTCACAACTCGTCAGGATCGCGGATTCGCCAGTTCATGGCGCTTCTGCTTACTGTGGCAGTCTTCTTCGGCCTGTCATATGGCGGGGTAGCCAAGGCCGGTACCCCGAATCAGAACAACAACCCGATTATGTCACATCTGCCTGCGCCAAATGCCCATGCCCTCACGCACCAACTGACGGGCACGCAGGGAACGATTGGCAAAATTGTAGCCGCCCAAAATGCGAAGAAGCAGATGAAGGTTCATCCCAATATATCGGGGCTTACCGCGACCTTCATGGATTTCTCGTATTCGCCGGTCGGCACCAATGCGCCTAATGCAGCGGGCGTGGCCGTTGACCCGTCTGGCAACATTTTCTACTCCGATTGGAATGACGGCATCATTTACATGGCGACACCGACGGTCACCGGCTACACCATCACGCCCATCATCACGGGGCACGTTGGGGCCTTTGGCCTGGCGGTGGACGCATTTGATGACCTTTATATAGCCGACTCCTCGGGCGGCGCGGTTTACGTCGACTTCCCCAATGGCTCAGGCGGCTGGGCGGAGTTGGTGGTGGACTCACACCTGACGTACCCGGTATCGGTTGCGCTTTATGGCAACAACGTGTTTGTCGCCGATGATTCGGCCGGCCAGGTTTACGAGGAGGTATACAACGGGAACCAGACGTGGACGCAGACGACACTCTATTCAGGCGACTTCAACGCGCCCACGGCCGTGGCGACGGATGCCAACGGCGACCTTTTTGTAGGCGACTACGTCAGCTCCGGCCCCTACTCGAATTTGTATGTCCTCTACAACAGCTTCGGCTCGCTTGCCTCCCCCAGCTATATCACGGATGTTTTTGACCAGATTTCGGGCTTGGCGGTGACTGCCAATGGCACGCTGGTGGTTGTGGATGATGGCATTGACTATGGCG
>JAJXXN010000269.1 GCA_021781075.1 Acidobacteriota bacterium
TCTTCACAACGTTCAAAGAACAACACTGAAATCAAACATTTTTCAGGAGACCGCATGATCAAGAATCTTCGCACCGCTTTTGCATTGAGCATCGTTGCCTTTGCAAGCCTGCTTCTTGTCGTGTCGGCCAGTGCGCAATCGGCCATTTACGGCACGATTGTCGGCACTGTTACCGACAAGACCGGGGCCTCAATTCCGGGCGCAACCATCACGGTGACCGATATTTCGAAAGGCACTGTCACCACAAGCAAATCAAATGCCTCCGGCGAATTCACCGTGCCCTACCTGGTTCCCGACAGCTACAACGTCAAGATCAGTTTCACCGGCTTCAAGACCTACGAGGCAAAAAGCCTCGAGGTGCTCGCCGACACTGCTCCCCGCGTCGATGCAAAGCTCGAAGTCGGCACCACTTCCACTACGGTTGAAGTCAACGCCGAGTCGCAGCCGCTGCTCAAAACTGAAACCTCGGATATCGCCACCGTCTTCAATGACCAGCAGGTTTCAAGCCTCCCCGTTGGTGACCAGAACTTCACCAACCTCGAACTCCTGCTCCCGGGCGCGCAGCTCCTCGGTTGGTCTCATGCCGCCGATGAAAACCCCCAGGCCTCCAAGCAGATTCAGATCGACGGCCAGGCCTTCGGCGGTGTCGCGTATGAATTGGACGGCGCCGACAACCAGGACCCGATCCTCGGCATCATCGTAGTCAACCCGGCGTTGGACGCGGTCACGCAGACCACCATCACCACGCAGAACTACAACGCCGAGCAGGGCAAGGCCATCTCCGCCGCTGTCAACGCGCAAACCAAGTCCGGTACCAACCAGTTCCACGGCACCGTCTATGATTTCCGCACCGGCAATGCCAACCTGGCCAAAGAGCCCTTCAGCATGGGTGCAAATGCAAAATATGCTGCCGGCTTGAAAAACCGCCTGGGCGCCTCTCTCGGCGGCCCCGTTTTGAAAAACAGGTTCTTCTTCTTCTTCAACTATGAAGGTCAGCGCGCCAAGGTCGGCACCAATGCCACCGGTACTCTGCCCACCCCACTCCTCACGGAGACCGCTCTGGGCAACACCACGGGCCCCAGCGGCATCCCTGGTGCGGACTTCAGTGAATATGCGCTTACGCCCTGTACGGGTGGACTCGCTGCCGGCCCGGCAAATGGCTGCGGTTATGGTCCTTCAGGTCTCATTTACGACAACGAGACCAACCCTGGCACTTCGCTTCCGTTCACCAGCAACGTGATTCCAACCGCCCGTCTGTCCGCTCAGTCTTTGAACCTTCTCAAGTACCTCGAGCCCTACACGACCGGTGAAAACGGCAACTTCTCCAACAACTACTCCTCTTCCGGCACCGGTCTCTTCAACAGCGACCAGTACACGGTCCGTTTGGACTATACGATCAACGAGAAGGCCAACGCCTTTGTCCGCTTCGCCCGCTTTACTGATACGCTCAGCGGCAACGTGCTCTTCGGTTCCGCTGGCGGCCCCGGTTTCGGCATCGGCGGCTACGGCGGCAATTCGACCGGCGCCAACGACTCCACCGTCGCGGGCATGGACTATGCCTTCAGCCCGAAGCTCTTCACCGACTTCCGCTTGGGCTACCTCCGCTATAACATCATTGATTCAAAGCATGACCAGAATGTTGAGTTTGCCAACACACTCGGCATCCCTGGCATCAACATGGGAACCTACTTCACCGGCGGCAGCCCGGGCTTCTTCCTTGCCTCCTTGCCGGACGGTGGCGCGCCCACTTATGGTGACGGCCTCAACGTCAACCGTTGTAATTGCCCCCTCACCGAGCGTGAAGATCAGTTCCAGATCGTCAACAACTGGACCCGCAACGTTGGCAACCACGCCTTCAAGGCTGGCTATGACCTCCGTTATGGCCGCAACCTCCGCGTCCCCTCGGATAACGACCGCGCTGGTCTCTTGAATTTCAACACCGCGGCCACGGAAAGCTTGCAGGAGGTTGCTCTCGGGAACCCCGCAGGCGGCCTTGGACTCGCCACTTATATGCTGGGCGAAGTCACCAGCTTCAACCGGTACGTTTCCACCTCGACCAACGCCAAGGAATTCCAGAAGCGCACCTTCTTCTACGCGCAGGACACCTGGCACGTCAACCACAAGCTCACCCTCAACTACGGTCTCCGCTGGGAGCTCTACTTCCCCGAGTCGGTCAATGGCCCGGGCAACGGTGCTCTCATGAACCTCGATACCGGCTACCTCAATGTCGCCGGCATTGGCGGCATTCCCTCCGACATGGGTTGGAAGCTCGACAAGGCCCGCACTCTTGCACCGCGTGCCGGCATCAGCTATCAGCTCGATCCCAAGACCGTCATTCGCGCCGGCTATGGCCGCAGCTTTGACATCGGTGTCTTCGGTTCGGTCTTCGGCCACGTTGTCACGCAGAACCTCCCGGTCCTTGCCAACCAGCAGTTGAACACATCCTCCACCACGGGCAATGCCTTCCTGCTTAGTGTTGGCCCCACGGCCTACACCGGTCCTGCCGTGCCTACAAGCGGCCTGCTCCCGAACCCGGGTTACGCAGTCCAATCAAAGGCCCGTCCGAACCCCATGCAGTTCCCGACACTGGATGCCTGGAACCTGAGCATTCAGCGCCAGGTTTCGCCCACCATGACCGTGACCCTGGCTTATGTCGGCAACAAGGGTACGCATACGTTGGGTGATGGCGACAGCAACAACACAAACCCCAACGAAGGCGCAATCAACCTGCCTGCGATGTATAGCGTCAATGGCCAGTCACTGCATTACGATCCTTCGGTTGCCAACGGTGTCATTTCCAACAATGATGGAACATCGACCTACAACCTGTTGACCCGTTACTACGGCTACACCGGCCTGCAGGCTTGTAACGACCCGAACTACATTGGCGCGGGTGCCCTTTCGCTCTACCCGTCGGCTCCGCTCTCTGCGGGCGCTTGCGGATGGACCAATGGCATCAGCTACTACGGAAACAACCAGAACACCAACTACAACTCCTTCCGGGCAACCCTCGACAAGAAACTTGCCAAGGGCCTGGCCGCCTCCATCACTTACACCAAGGCCAGTGCTTTTGATGAGGCTTCCGGTTACTGGACTTGGAGCAAGCGCGTCACTTACGGTCGTGACACCAACGTTCGCAACAACCAGATCACAAGCTATGGCTCCTACGACCTGCCCTTCGGCAAAGGCAAGCAGTTCCTGGCCAGTGCCAACAAGACTGAAGACCTCATCATCGGTGGCTTCCAGCTCAGCTATGTCTTGAATTGGTCCAGCGGTTTGCCCTTCAGCCTCAACTACGACAATTGCAGCGAAGACATCCCGGGCAGCGCGCCCTGCTATGCCAACGCTGCGCCGGGCACGCACCTGCGCACCAATCTTTCCAGCTACACTCCGAACGGCAATGGTGGCACGCGCTCCTTCTTCAACAACATCGGCTCCGGTATTGGTGGCACCGGACGCAACACTCAGTGGACCGACCCTGGCATGGACAACATCGGCAACGTCGAGCGCAACTCCTACTTCGGACCTTCGTTCTTCAATACCGATATGGCCATCACCAAGGCCTTCAACATCTGGAATGATGTGAACATCAAGTTCCGCATGGATGCCTACAACGCATTCAACCACATCAATCCAGGCAATCCCGGCGGCAGCATCAACAGCGGCGGCACCATCTCCGGTGAAGCACCTGGCCCCGGCCCGCGTCAGCTTGAGTTCTCGCTCCACGCACAGTTCTAAGCTGCGTTTGAACTCAACCCAACCTGAGAGGGGAGCTTCGGCTCCCCTCTTTCTTTTCACGCCTCAATGTTTAAACTGTGAGTGGTACTTTTTATGAAACATCTTCTTCTTTCCGCAATCCTGGTCGTCTCTCTCTCCACCGTCAAGGCACAATCCGCCCCAACGGCACAATCCACTGCGGAAAACCTGACCCCCCAACAAAAATTCGAATCCGCCCGAGACCTCGCCTCCCACGGCCGCTTGGACCAGGCGATGGCCCTGCTCGACGAGCTCGCTGCCACCACGCCGGAGCCCGCTGGCGTTGAGCGTTTGCGCGGCCTCATCCTCTACCAGCGCGACAAACTCACGGATGCGGTTGAAGCCTTCAAAAAAGCCGTCCAGCAGGACCCGGCTGACAAGGAAGCAATCGAGATGGAAGGCGTTTCTCTCTTTCGTCTGGGCCGTCCTGCCGATGCAGTGCCTCTGCTTGAAACAAGCCGCACCACCGTGCTGAACGCCAATATCGACCCGCAATACGTCCTCGCGCTCTGCTACATTGACACGGATCGTTACGATGACGCGCGTCACGCCTTTGCCGCACAATTCGATTTCCCACCCGACTCCGCCGAAGCCTATCTCCTCTCGGCCCGCATGTTCCTGCGTCGCGACTTTCCCGACCAGGCCATCGCCGCAGCGCGCAAGGCCATCGTATTGAATCCGAAACTTGCGCTCGCCCATCAACTGCTCGGCGAAGCCGCTTTGGCAAAGGCGGATATTCCCGCTGCCATCACCGACCTGCAAGCCGAAATTGCCGACAATCCCATGGAGCCGGCTGCTTATGAGCGCCTCGGCGATGCTTATGTGCGCGCTGGCAAATATAACGACGCGCGTGTTGCGCTCAATCGCGCCGTGCTCCTGGAGCCAGGCGCCACCGCCCCCTTCATCCTCCTCGGTCAAGCCTTTCTCAAACTCCAGCAGCCCATTGAGGCATTGCATTACCTCACCCATGCCGCCAAAATGGACCCCAACAACTACGTCACACACAACCTCTTGGGCCAGGCGTACAAGGCCACAGGCCAGCTCGCTGAGGCAAATCGCGAATTCAAGCTCGTGGTTGAATTGCAGCAAAAACAAAATTCCGCTGCCTCAGGAAAATAACCCATGCGGCGCAATCCCTCACTCTGCCTCATCCTCTCCGCCGCCTTTCTTTGCTCCGCGCAGTCCGGCAGGCAAAACGACCAGCTAAAGGCCACCGCTGCCTTCCGCGCCGGCCTCGCCGCACAGCAAGGCGGCAACCTTGAAAAGGCACGCCAGGAGTTTGCCCTCTGTGTGCAACTTGCACCCTCCATTGCCGAGGCCCACGAGGCACTTGGTGTCGTGCTCATTGAAATGAACCTCAATCAATCCGGCCTCGACGAGCTGGAAAAGGCACGCGACCTCAAGCCAAATGATGCGGGCATTCATCTCAATCTCGCCACCGCCTACCTGAACGTCGGCAACACCGCCTCCGCGCTCAAATACTTTGCACTCTCCGAGCGGGAACTGGCTGGGAACCAATCCACACTCAATGCCGACTTTTACGAAAACTACGCAAAAGCCCTCGAGCGCGATCGCAAAATCGACGCCGCCCTCGTCAAAATGCAAATTGCCGCCTCAATGGCTCCTGACCGCTCCTCGCTGCAGGACGAGTTCGGCGCGCTCCTCGCCCAGGCTGGACGCAATGAAGAGGCCCGCGACCACTTTCAAGCGGCGCTTCGCCTTGAGCCCAGCAACCTCTCCGCCATGCTCCACCTCGGCGCCATCAATCTCACTCTGAATCAACCGGCCAAAGCAATCGAATTACTCGACCAGGCCCTCGCACTCAGGCCAAATCTGCCTCTCGCGCTCTTTGAAGAGGGTCAGGCCTATGTCGCCTTGCAGCAGGATGCAAAAGCTGAATCCCTCTTCAAAAGTGCGCTCGACCTGGACCCTACCATCCCCGATTTGAAAAATCAGTACGCCATGGTCCTGCAACGCGAAGGCCGCAACAAAGAGGCTATCCCGTTCTTTGAAGAGGCGCTCAGCGCCGACCCTGCGAATGTTTCCATCCTCGCCAATCTCGGCCTTGCGCTCACGCAGGTCGGCAAAGCCAAAGAGGCAATTCCCTACATTCAACAAGCCCTCGCCGTTGAGCCCCGTGACCTTGATGCGCTGGAAGACCTGGGTGTTGCGCAGGTGCAGCAATCCGAGTTTGACGCGGCCATTGAAACATACAAGCGCGCCGTTGAAGTCGCGCCGCTCGACCCCCAGGTACATTATGACCTCGGGCTCGTCTACAAATTCAAAGACCGCACCGACGACGCCATCACCGAGCTCAAACATGCCGCCGAGCTCGACCCGCAGCTCCCCGACCCGCCTTACACGCTCGGGATTCTCTACATGCAGATTGGCCAGCTCGATGATGCGGCAAAGCAATACCAGAGGGCAGTCGAGCTGCGTCCCGACAATGGCGATGTCTGGGCCGTCTACGGCAGCGTTCTCAAACAACTCTCACGCCTCGATGACGCCATCCCTGTCTTGAAAAAAGCCATTGGCCTCTTGCCCGCGCAACCCGGCCCGCGCCTCACCTTGGCTGGCGTCTACGCGCAACAAGCCATGAAGCTCAACGAGGGCTTGCAGGATGAAAAAGATCCTGCAAAATTGCAGCAGGCCCAACAACACATTGCAGATCTCCGTGCAGAGGCCGCCTCTCTGCGCAAAACCGCGGCCGACCTCACCCGCGCCGCCACCAACCGCCAAAAATCCAACTTCGCCCTCAATGCCGGCAATCAACTGCTGCAACGCAATGCCATCACCGACGCCGTCGCCCGCTATCAGGAGGCAATCGCCGCCGACGCCACCAATCCCGACGCGCACAGCCAGTTGGCAATCGCCTATGACCGCCAGGGGCGCAGCAAAGACGCTGCCGATGAACGCGCCAAGGCCGACGCTTTGCGTGCTGACCAAAAAAATGAATCGCCAAAATAAAAACTGCCGGCCTGCGCCGGCAGTTCCTTTGCATCCATTCCCTGCTTACTGCACGGTCAACGATAGCGACGTCGTCACGTTGGTCGCCGTCACACCATTATTGGTCTGCGCGTTGATTTGCACCGTGTAAGTGCCCGCGGGGGTTCCCGGTGTCAGCGGTGGGTGGTGGTTGATGTAGTTGTAACGCGGGTTGCACCCGCTCAACCCAACCGAGGCAACCAACACAAACATCCCCAGCAGCATCAGGCGCGCCAAACTGCTGCGCTTGCGTGCAATCAATCCCAGCCCGAGCATTCCCGGCAACAGGATGGCCAACACGATTCCCGACCCGGCACCCGGCGGCATGTTTTGCGATACGCCCGTCGACGCCTGCGTCTGCAGCGTCAGGTAGCTCACCACGGATGAATTGCTTCCCGCTGGAATCTCCAGCGTCTCCGGCGTGAAAAAACAACTTGTATTCGCCGGCAGGCCAGAGCAGGAAATGGTGAAAAATGTCGGCCCTGTCGAGGATTGGTTGTTGCTGGCAGTCAACGTGACCGTCGAATTGCCCGACTGGCCCGCGGTCAGCGTCAATCCCGCAGGGTTCATCGCCAAGGCATAACTCGGCATGCTCATCTGCTGATCGTTATGGAAACCCTGCGCGCCGGAAGTGGATGACTGGTGCGCATCATCTCCCGCATACACCGCGCTCAATTCATGGTCGCCGCCCGACAAATTGACGGCAAACTCCGCCTCGCCATCCTGCAAGGCTGCGCCAGCCACCGCGCGCTCGCCATCCATCAACGTCACCGTGCCGCCCACCGTGTCGCTGTTTGCGGATACAACGTTGACGCGCAACTCGGTCGACGACCCGCTCAGGGTTCGCGGCGAAACAATTGTCAATTGCGTAAACGTGCGCACCGTGGCCTGCGAGATTGCCGGCAATGTCGACAGCGCTGCCATCAACCCTACGCACAAGGTTCTGCTCAAAACTTTCTTCACAAATACAACTCCCATATTTTCAGCTAGTTTTAGCAGTACTCCCGCCAACAAAACCGGCTTCGCTCCCTGCCACCACCCAGCATTTCCATTGTACCGTTTGCCGCCTTGTCTCAGCGATGCCTTTTGCCCACTTCATTCTAGGCATCAACCAGCTATTCATCCCACAATTGCACCATTTCCAGTTCACTCCTCCCCGGCCGCCCCGCTCACAACCCAGAGTGCCCCCGCCACTTTCCAACTTACCCACCGCGCTGTATCCTCATCCATTGGGAGAATTTTCAACTCTTATGCCATCACGCCCGCAACTTGCCCATCTCACCGCCGCCCTCAATGAACTCCGCGAAAAAGGCACCTACTTCAAACTGCGCATCCTTGAGGACCAGCAGGCGCCCGTCTGCCACTACGACGGCCGCGAGGTCATCAACCTCGCCAGCAACAACTACCTCGGACTGGCCAATGATCCGCGCCTCATTGAAGCCGCCATCAACGCCACCCGCAAGCTCGGTGTCGGTTCCGGCGCCGTCCGCACCATCGCCGGCACCATGCGCATCCACATGGAGCTCGAGGAAAAAATTGCCGCCTTCAAAAACGTCGAGGCATGCGTCGTCTTCCAATCCGGCTTCACCGCCAATGCCGGCACCGTCAGCTCCATCCTCGGCAAAGAAGACTTCATCCTCTCCGACGAGCTCAACCACGCCAGCATCATCGATGGCGCCCGCCTCTCACGCGCCAAAATCAAGGTCTTCCGCCACAAGGACGCCGCCCACTGCGAAGAGCTGCTCAAGGAAATCCAAAACGACCCCGGCAAAAAACTCATCATCACCGACGGCGTCTTCTCCATGGATGGGGACATCGGCCCCGTAGACAAGCTCGCCGCACTGGCTGAAAAATACGGCGCCATCATGATGGTCGATGATGCCCACGCCTCCGGCGTCCTCGGCCGAAACGGCCGCGGCTCAGTCGATCACTTCGGAATGCACGGCCGCGTCGACGTTCAGGTCGGCACGCTCTCCAAGGCCATCGGCGCGCTCGGCGGCTATGTCTGCGGCTCGCGCGACCTCATCGACTACCTGTACCACCGCGCGCGCCCCTTCCTCTTCTCCACCTCGCATCCGCCCTCGGTCGCCGCCACCTGCATCAAGGCCTTTGAAATCCTTGAAACCGAACCCGAGCGCATCGAGCGCCTCTGGTCAAACACCCGCTACCTCCAAAGTCAGCTCCAATCAGCCGGCTTCAACATCGGCGGTCTCACCACGCCCGCCACTGAAACCCCCATCACGCCGCTGATTATCGGCGATGGCCGCCAGACCATGGAGTTCAGCCGCGCGCTCTTCGATGCCGGCATTCTCGGCACAGGCATCGCCTTCCCGACCGTGCCCGAGGGCAAGGCCCGCGTCCGTCTCATCGTCACCAGTGAACACACCCGCCCGCAGCTCGACCGCGCGCTTGAAACCCTCACAACAATCGCGCGCAAAGCAGGCATCCTCAACGCTGCCTAGACGGCCGCCTTCACAAAACACAGTCATCCTGATCGAAGAAAGCCACGCGCGAGCGTGGCTTTCAAGTTGAACGACCCGCGGTTGATTTTGATTTTTACCCCGGCCCTCATCTGTGTTTTGAAAAATATGAATCCAACCATCTCCCGCTGACAAAATTATCAATCACGCCGGTCGCGCCGACTGGCTGGGATCCATTCACTCGTCCCTGTCTTTGGGCAGCATCGCCCTCACCACCAACGACAAACCAAAGCTCACAATCACCGCCTTGATCATCAGCATCCGGTCATAGCGCCACGAGAGAATCGCAAAAGTCAAAAACACGCCGATCGGGTTCACTTCATTCAAAGCCCCGCGCATCCAATTCGGCTTTGCCCCGCCCGCCGGCAAGCCCCGCCAAAATCGCGGCACCAACCGCGGCACTGCCCGGCAATACTCGCGATAACGCTGCCCCTGGCTCGCGCTTAAAAAACGCTCCTCACCGTCAATCAGCACCAGGTAAAGCAGCCCCACCATCACAATCGCAAACACCGCCCCGCTCGGCGGCATCAGTGTCGCCACTGCGCTGATGTAGGCCATGTCGCCCAGGTAAAGTGGATTGCGCACAAAGCGGTAGGGCCCGTCCGCCTGCAACTGCGCGCCCTGCATCTTCAGGTTATAAACCGTTGACGCGCCCAGATACGACGTTCCCCACACCCGCCAGACCATGCCTTTGAACGCGCTCAAAATCGTCAACGCAATCAGGATCATTGTCGCCGTTTGAAACTCAATCCCCGCCCCGTGCGCCAGACGCACCGCCAGCCAAACCAGCGCGGAGTCGTGATTGTCCCACCCAAATGCCCGCGACCACGGCGCAATAAATGAAACCGCAATCAGGAGCGCGATCAACACCACGCGCAATTTGAATACCAGCTCGCTCAATTTCATCCCAACCTCCGCGGGTGGGCAAGAGTGCGCCACCCGCCCAATTTCATTTCCCCGTAAGTCATGCTTCCAGCGCTTCCACGCTCTTGAGTGACGCGCCGCATTCTGCCAGCAACGCCTCCACACTTCGCCCGGAAGCCGGCAACCTCAACCCCGGCGCAATCTCCACAAGCGGCACCAGCACAAACGCCCGCTCACCCATCCGCGGATGAGGCAGCGTCAGCGGCTCCGTCTCCACAACATAATCCCCATACAGCAGCAGGTCCAAATCCAGCGTCCGCGGCCCTTGCGCCAGTTCACGCCCCCGTTCGCGGCCATATGCCCGCTCAATCTTCATCATCCGCTCCAGCAACTTCAGCGGTGTCAATTTCCCGGGCACATCCACCGCCGCCACCGCATTCACAAACTCCGGCTGTTCCGTCATGCCCACCGGCGCCGTCCGGTAAAAATGCGACGCCCGGCTCACCACCGCAAACTTTTCCAAATCCGCAAGCGCAGCCTTCAGCGTTGCCGCTGGTTCTCCCGCCCGGCTCGGCACATTCCCTCCCAGCGCAATGTACGCTCTCTTCACCGCGTATTAGTCTAAAGCCCCCATCGTGCGCTCGTCCTCACTTTTCCACCGTCCGGAACCACTTCCCGCACGCATTCCCCGTCACTTCAACGCTCGCTCCAACTCTGGTAGCATGGGTTCTATGGACGCAGGGAATTGCTCTTGCGGCGCCCGCCGCAATGAGGACATCGCACTCGACCTCTTGAAGTTTGTCGCCGCCACCGCCCAGGTTGGCCGCCCGGCCACCGGATCAACCGGCTTCACCGCCGCCACCGCACCCAAACCAGAGGACCACATCAACCAGCTCCTCGAGCTCTATGGCCGCTGTCTCAAGGCCGTCGGGGGCAAGGCCTAGTGGACCCACTGCGCGTTGCCGTCTGCGGCGCGGGCTCCTTCGGTCGCAACCACCTCCGCGTCTACCGTGAGCTTCAAGCCGCAAACTCCGGCGTCACGCTCGCCGCCGCCGTCGAGCCGCACCCCGAACGCGCCGCTGAAACCGCTCAAATCTACTCCATCCCCGTCTTCCCCTCGGTCGCGGCACTGCTTGCCGCCGGTCTCAACATTCATGCCGCCTCCGTCGCCGTCCCAACTCTCCAGCATCACTCGGTGGCGCTCGAGCTCCTCGAGGCCGGCATCGACCTCCTCGTCGAAAAACCCATCGCCTCCACCCTCGCCGAGGCTGACTCCCTCATCGCCGCCGCCACGCGCCGCAAACGCATTCTTCAGCCCGGCCACCTCGAACGATTCAACCCCGCCATCACCGCCGTTCAATCCCGCCTCCGCAAGCCCATGTTTTTTGAGGCCCACCGCCTCTCCATC
>JAJXXN010000324.1 GCA_021781075.1 Acidobacteriota bacterium
TTTGCCCGCTCGCTCAATGGACTGCGCCTGGCGCGCGAAAGCCTCGCCGTCGACCACCCCATCAGCGCCAGCGTGCCGGTGGAGCCGGACGAGATCAAGTACCAGCGCATCACCGTTTTCAACGCCGCCAACGGCAGCATCGCGCTCAGCGCCTTTGCCGCGCCGGTGATGATGGAGGGCGGCAACTTTGCGCTATCCCCCTCCGGCCGGCGCGCTGCCGTGCTCAACAACAATCAGATTCTGGTTTGGAACCTTCCACCCGCGCCGAACCTTGCCGCCCCAAAAACAAAATAAATTCCATTAGACGGCGGATTTTTCATGGACGGGCCCTTTACAAACTTCTTACAAATTTGCGAATGCCGTGTAAACTGATTACGAAAAGCATCTTCGGAGAGCCTTTTGTCCATCCTAGCCATTCACCTCAAAGCCGCCGCTGCCACGGACCGCGGCCGCAAGCGCCCCACCAACCAGGATGCCTTTGGCTACTCCATTGAGCACGGCATTTTTGTTGTTTGTGATGGCATGGGTGGGGCAGCCGCGGGTGAAATCGCCAGTTCGCTGGCCATCGACGAGATGATGCGCCACCTTGCGACCGGGGAAGCGGCCGCCACCACCCTCGAAGCGGCCACCGATGCTGTGAACCATGCCAATCACGCCATTTATTCGCGTTCGCAGTCAAACGCCAAGCTCTGTGGCATGGGCACCACGCTGGTGGCCCTGATCGCCGCCAACGACGGGGATGAGCGCCGCATTCGTATTCTCAACATCGGAGACAGCCGCTGCTACTCCTTGCGCAAGGGGCATCTGGCACAGGTTACTCTCGACCATTCGCTTGTCGAGGAGCAGGTGCGCCACGGGCGCATGACCAAAGCCGAAGCCCTTCGCTCACCGCTCAAGAATGTCATCACCCGCGCCCTCGGCACCCAGTCCAATGTGACGCCCGATGTTTTTGAGCTTGATGCCGAGCCGGGAGATTTGTTCCTGCTTTGCTCCGACGGCCTGACGCGTGAGCTGGCAGACGAGCAGATTGAAGCCCAGTTGAACGGCGGCCTTCCACTTGATGAAATCTGCGGGCTTCTGGTCAAAGCCGCCAACAAGGCCGGCGGGCACGACAACATCACCTGTCTCCTCGTCCGCGTGGAGTAGTTTTACTGTCGAATTTATCTTCAGCCGGCCCTTGAAAGCCGGCCTCTGCCCCTGGATTACTCCCCGAGTTCCTCGCGAATCGCACCGGCAATCGCCTCTGCGTGCCGCTTCATCGCTTCCTCGCTCTCCGCCTCAATCATCACCCGCGCCAGCTTCTCCGTCCCCGAGTAGCGAATCACCACCCGCCCTGAATCGGCCAGGTCTTTTTCCGCCGCCGCTATCTTCTCCGCCACGCTTGCGATCTCCAGCAGGGGTCTCTTCTCGCGCACCCGCACGTTCACAATCACCTGCGGAAAGACCTTCAAATCGGACGTCAACTCCTCCAGGCTTTTGCCGCTCCGCGCAACCAGTTCCAGCACCACCAGCGCCGTCAGCATCCCATCGCCGGTAGTCGCCAGATGAGGAAACAAAATATGGCCTGATTGTTCGCCGCCCAGCGCCGCATCCGTCTTCTGCATCTCTTCAAGCACATCCCTGTCGCCAACCGGCGCGCGCAGCATTTTGATTCCCGAGCGTTTCAGCGCCGCCTCCAGCCCCATGTTGCTCATCGTCGTCGCCACCACCACGTCGCCCGTCAGCAGCCCGCGCTCCTTCAAATCGCGCGCCGCCATCAGCAGGATCGCGTCGCCATTCACCACCCGCCCCTTGGAATCCGCCAGCATGCACCGGTCCGCATCACCGTCAAAGGTCAGGCCAATCTGCGCGCCGCGCGCCACCACCTCCGCCGCCACGTGCCCAGGGTGCAGCGCCCCGCAGCCCTCGTTGATGTTTTTTCCTGTAGGCTTCACATGCAGCAGTTCATACTCGCCGCCCAGCCGCGCAAATAAGGTCGGCGCAATCGCCGCCGCCGCGCCATTGGCGCAATCCACCACCAGGCGCAGCCCGTCGAGCTTCAGATCCTTCACCACCGACTGCAAAAACGCAATGTACTCATCGCGCGAGCTCTCATTGTCCAGAAGCACCGGCAGCTTCTCCGGGACCACGGCCTCCGCCGCATGCGCCACGATTTCCTCTTCCATGGCCAGTTCCAGCGCGTCGGGCAGTTTGTAGCCGTCGCCGCCAAACAACTTGATCCCGTTGTCCTGCCAGGGATTGTGAGAGGCGCTGATGACCACGCCCGCTGCATGTTTATGCTTGCGGGTCAGGTATGCCACCGCAGGCGTCGGCACCACGCCCGCTGAAAAAACCCGCACTCCCGCCGCCTTCAAACCGGCGGCCAGGGTCGCCGCAATCCACGGGCTTGATTCGCGCGTATCGCGGCCAACCAGCACTGCCGGGTTGGAAACACCCTTCAGCGAGTGGCCCAGCGCCAAACCCGTTGCGTAAACCGTCCTTGCGTCCAGCGGCGCCTCGCCCGCAACGCCGCGGATTCCATCCGTACCAAACAACTTTCGCGCACCGGCACTCATCGTGATCGAACTCCTCCCGCAGTCTCCATTTTACTTGTGCAATCAAAATTCCAGCCGGCATCCGGGCAAACGATCTAATCAATGCACGTAATTGATTGCAATCGCGGGTGTCACGGCAAGCGCCGCATTGTTGCCGGGCGTAAGAATGCGCGTGCCCAGCAATAGCCCCACGCGCGAGGAGAAGTTGTACTCAAGCGCCGGCGCAAAGCCGTAAATCCAGCTCGTGCCGCTATTGCTGAGGTATGGGGCCCCGTTCTGCGTGCCCGTGACA
>JAJXXN010000133.1 GCA_021781075.1 Acidobacteriota bacterium
GATGAGTTGCGCGGAGAGATCAATGTAGCAGGAGGCGGCAATCTGAGGTGTGTGTCCTTGATAAGAGCGGATCACGAGCGACTCCTTTTGGAAATTGATATAACATTTCAGATGCATGGTAACGGCCAAAGGTTGTAATCAGCATAATTAAGTAACCGATTTCCAACCCTAAAGAGCGAGCCGTTCGTAATGCACCGGAAACTGAGCATATTGCATTGAAATCATGGCGATTTCAACAGCTTTCCTGTAATCTAGTATGAGCCAAGCAGGCTGGATGGGAGGTGGGAATTTTTGGCAGAAGTACGAATTCAAGAAGGCGAGCCTCTTGAGAATGCATTGCGCCGCTTCAAGCGCAAGGTGCAACAGGAGGACATCATCAAGGAAGTGAAGCGCCACTCCTACTACCTCAAACCCGGCGAAAAGCGCCGCGTAAAGGCGGCTTTGGCGCGGAAACGCAATCGCAAGAAGGCGCGCAAAGAGCAGGACTAAGCGCCGAAAACCCGGATCCACCCCTTCGCATTTCAGAGGTCAAAGCCAGGGGGTGGATCTGCAACCACCACGCAAACTCCGGCACTCCCCCGCTGGATTGTTGTTCAGGCTGAGCATGGATACATGGATGTCAAGCCGATAATTTAGCCGCAATATTTTTAACGCGGCCCGGGCCCCTTGTAGTGAATTTTTTTAGAACAGGGCTGAGGCAGCGGAACTCAAGCTTACACTGCGATAGAACTCGCGGCTGTTTCTCCCTGTACCTGGGAAGCCGGCTATGGAATTCCAAGACCGTGTACTGACGTGCGAGGACTGCGGAAAAGAATTTACATTCACCGCGGGAGAGCAGTTGTTTTTTCACGATAAAAATTTTACCAACGACCCCAAACGTTGCAAGCAATGCAAGGCCAAGCGGAATACCAACCGCCGCTCGGTGCGCACCGAGACGCGCACAAACTGCTCGGCTTGTGGCAACGAAACCACCGTGCCCTTCAAGCCGACACAAGGCCGGCCCGTGTTGTGCCGCTCCTGTTTCCAAAACCAGCAAGGCGGCAGCGAGCTTTCCCCGCAGCAGGCTTGAACCCCATCAGCGGATGGAAGGCGAAAAAAGCAGGTCCGCGCTGAATCCAGCCGGGCAACCCGCGTTGCGCGCCAACGTGCCCAACTGTGCCCAATGGCGGATGCCGTGCATCAACCCGTGCGCTATCATCTTGCGCAGGCTGGCGTATTGTGTTCCCGCGCTCAGGGTCTTGAGTTCCACAACCGCATTCCAGTCAAAGTGCGCATCGCCAGCGCCGCCCTGTAATGCCGGATCGCCTCATTGTGCAAACCGGCAAGCTCGTCGAGTGTTCCGCCGGGCAACTGCTCCGGCGCCGTGGCTGCCAGCCCGCGCAAACGCTCGCTGTAGCGGTATTCAACGGCAAAAATATGGTGCAACAACCCGCGCACATCCTTGCTCCCGAAGATGCCCGAGGGCGCATCAAGCAATGCCGGGTTGGCGCGCAGGTGCTCCAGCCATTTCTGCGCGGTCTCATCATTCCATGCAATCAACTCTGACAGTGTCAGGGCGGGTGTCATTTTGTCTCCTTGTTCAGCGCGCGGTGGCCGATGTCGCGGCGGAAGTAAATGCCGTCAAAGTGCAGGCCGCCAAGCGTCGCGTAACATTTCCCCAGTGCCTCGTCCAGCGTGGTTGCTGCCGCCGTAACGCCCAGCACCCGGCCCCCCGCGGTGACTGGCGCGCCGTTCAGCAACTTTGTCCCGGAGTGGAAGATTGTGGCCTCACTGGCCTGCTCCAGCCCTGTGATGGGCAGCCCGGTCTTGTAACTCCCGGGGTAGCCCGCGGAGCTGGCAATTACGCACGCCGAGGCGCCTGGCTTCCATTGCAATTGGTGGCCGTCAAGCCGCCCGTCAATGCAGCTTTCCAACAACCCAACCAAGTCGCTCTCCAGGCGCACAAGAATCGCCTGTGTCTCCGGGTCGCCGAAGCGCGCGTTGTACTCAAGCACCATCGGACCCCGCGCGGTCATCATCAGCCCGCAGTAAAGCACGCCTTGGAAGGGCGTCTCCTCGGCTGCCATCGCGTCGATGGTCGGCTGCGCAATGTGGTGCAATACCCACTCCGTCATGCCCTCGTCCAAAAGCGTGTCGGTGGTGTAAACGCCCATTCCCCCGGTGTTGGGGCCCGTGTTCCCCTCGCCAATGCGCTTGTGGTCCTGCGCCGGGATGAGCGGCACTACGCTTTTGCCGTCGGCAAGGCATAGGAAGCTGATCTCATCGCCCACCAGGAACTCTTCCAGCACCACCTGCATGGCGGGCGCGTCAAGGTGTTTGCCGGCAAACAAATCCATGGCCGCCGTGTGCGCTTCCTCCTGTGTGGCGCAAATCAGCACGCCCTTGCCTGCCGCCAATCCATCCGCCTTCACCACGATGGGCGGATGAAAATGATGCAGCATCTTGTGCAGGTCGTCCTCGTTCGCGCACACCGCAAACGCCGCGGTGGGAATGTTGTTGTGCTGCATGAACCGCTTGGCGAAGGCCTTGCTGGTCTCAAGCATCGCCGCCGCGCGTGTGGGCCCGAAGGCGCGAATGCCGCGCGCCGCAAGCGCGTCCACAATTCCGAGTGAAAGCGGCAACTCGGGGCCGACGACCACCAGATCGGGCTTTTCCGCCGCCACTACGCCGAGCATCGACTCAACGCTTCCCAGGTCCGCCGCCACAAGCCGCGCGATTTCCGCCATGCCGCCGTTGCCGGGCGCGCAAACAAGCTCCGTGACGCGCGCGCTTTTCTTCAGCGACCATGCCAGCGCATGCTCACGGCCGCCGGATCC
>JAJXXN010000129.1 GCA_021781075.1 Acidobacteriota bacterium
AGTGTGCGGAAGATCCAGGGACCGGCGGGAGTGATTGGGTGCGCGCGAAGGACGATGTTGATTGCGCTGGCGGGCGTGGCCATGGCGGCAGGCGCGCCCCATTCGGCACGGGCGCAGTCGCCGGAGGTTTCAATGCGCGAGTTTTCATCAAGCCAGATCAAGAAGGGTGTGCGCGCGATTGGCTTTGGCGGGGACGGTGCGACCTTCGGCAACTATGGCCTGCTGTGGCACGAGGCGGATGGCATACTTGCCGATTATGGTGAGACGCAGTTGAGCGGTGGCAACAGCTTCAATTTTGAGGCGGCAGGCATGACCTCGCCGCAAACCTGGCACCGGATGACCTTTTACGGTATCGTCCTCGGTCAGCGCGGCGATGGGGTTCACCTGATGGTGCAATCTCCCGGGCTTGGCACGGGCGCGCAGGCGGTCACCGGCAACGGCGAGGACCTCGGACTCTTCGGCAAGATCGCGGTCCCCTTGCGCTGGGGATTTTCCATCGGCGTGCTGATTTCGCACGAGGTTTCAAGCTTTGACGTGGGCGAGGACGCCGACCCGTCAAACCGCGTCCATTATCAATCCGAGTGGAGGCCCTCGGGCGGATTGGGCCTGGCCTGGCAGCCCAACAAGCGCGTGCTGCTGGGCGCGCGCGAGATGGTGAACAACGACATGGAGTACCGCACCGATTCCGACGGCGTGATGCACGGCGAGGTGCGCAGCACGGAGTTCCGGCTGGGCTCGGCCCTCTCACCGTGGAAGGGCGCGTGGATTGACGCCGGCGGCACCAGCCTGATCCGCAGCAATGCACTGGCGCAGACACATGGGCACTTTTACCACCCCAACCTCGGCTTTGAGCAGACGCTGCCGGGCAAGGGCGTTGTCTTGCGCGCCGGCATTGATGAAACCTCGCCAACCAGCGGCTTGACGCTCAAATACAAGCGGCTCAAATTGGACTCGGCCTATGTGCGCAACATGGGCCGCAGCCGCGTGGGCACGCTTTTTGGCGCGGACAGCAACAGCCTGCTTTTCACCCTGACTTACGACTACGGCCACAAGCATGGGGAGTAACGGAAATGCCATGGCTGCGTCTGCGTGAGCCCAAAGCGCGCTCACACGGCATGGTATTCTGTGCGCAAGCAAAAACTCAAGGGGGCGTAAGAATGGCTCGAGAAATCATGTGGACCGATGCCGAGGAGATTGGCATTCAGCTTCAGGAAAAATTTCCTGATCTCGACCCTTTGTCCGTGCGCTTTACCGACCTGCACAAGTACGTGGTTGAACTGGAAGGTTTCGCCGACGACCCGCTGAAGTCGAATGAACCCAGGCTGGAGGCCATCCAGATGGCGTGGCACGAGGAGTGGAAGGACGCGCAGGGTTAATGCCGGCTTTGCTCTTCGCTCCATCGGAATGCGGATTGGATCTGCTTCACCTCCGCGGGTTGACCCGGTAATAAATAGACTGACAGAACATCGAAGCGGGTCGCCCGCGGTTTTTCATGGAATGATTTCAAAAAAAAGCGGGCCAATTTCCGCAATGTGTCGCGCTTCTTGCGGTCCACGGTGAGCTCAGCCGCAGCACGGTCATGGGCGGTGCGCGTTTTTACTTCGACGAAAACCAGCACTTCGTCCTTCCATGCCACCAGGTCCAGGTCGCCGCGCTGTCGTGGCGTACTCCAACGGCGGGCAACGATGGTGAAGCCGGCTTGGCGCAGAAATCTCTCCGCGGCTTCTTCGCCCTGCAAACCAGTTTCAATATGCGGGGCCGGGTTAGCCTCGCGCCGGCTTGAAACAAGGATGTGTCCAACCGAATTGAGTATGAATTTCAACATTGGGCGCGTGCCAAGTTTATGCAAGCCCGGGCCGGCTTGCAACGCACAAAAGTACAAGAGGGAAGCCCGCTGTGGGCTTCCCTCTTGAATGGCCATTTGTCCCAGGGCTATTTTTTTGACTTCGCGTGCTCTGCCTCGACGATTGCGAGCGCATCCTCCAGGATGTCGAGTGCGACCGTTGCCTCGTCTTCGCTCACAAGAAGAGGCGGGCAAAGCCGGATCGAGGTTTCTCCGCAGCCGAGAATGAGCAGCCCGCGTTCAAAGGCCAACTGCTCGATCTTGTTGCGCAGAGCTGTCACCGGCTCCTTGGTGGTTTTGTCGCCGACCAGCTCAATGCCAATCATCAGGCCGCGTCCGCGCACATCGCCGACCAGCGGGTGCGTCTTCTTCCAACCTTCAAGCCGCTCCTTCATCTTTGCCCCAACCTTGGCCGCGTTGGCGATGCCTTCACGCTCCAGGATATCCATGGTTGCCAGCGCCGAGGCGATGGCCACGGGATTGCCTCCGAAGGTGGAGGCATGCGAGCCGGGAACCCAATCCATGACCTCGGCGCGCGAGATGCAGATGCCGAGCGGCATGCCGCTGGCTATGCCCTTGGCACTGGTGATGATGTCGGGATGCACGCCAGTGTGCTCCACCGCCCACCACTTGCCCGTGCGGCCCGCGCCGGATTGCACTTCATCAACCACCAGCAGGATGCCGTGCTTGTCGCAGATCTTGCGCAGCTCCTTCATGAAGACCGTGGGCGCGACGACGTAGCCGCCCTCGCCCTGGATGGGCTCGACAAAAATCGCAGCCACTTCTTCCGGCGGCAGCGTGGTCTTGAAGAGCTTCTCCTCAATGAAGCGCGCGCAACCGAGCGCGAAAGCCTCCTCTTCCTGCGGGCCGCCGGAGCAGCCGCGGTACGCATAGGGGTAGCGGACATGCGTGACGCCGGGAACCAGCGGCGCGAAGCGGCGCTTTTGCTGCGGCTTGGACCCGGTGAGCGAGAGCGCGCCCATGGTGCGCCCGTGGAAGGCGCCATAGAAGGCGATGATGTTCTGGCGGCCGGTGTGGTAGCGCGCCAGCTTCATTGCGCACTCCACGGCCTCGGCCCCGGAGTTGCCGTAGTAAAACTTGTGCGGGCCAGGCATGGGCGCCACCTTCGAGAGCTTCTCCGCCAGTTGCGCCATGTGCTCGTAATAAAAATCGGTGCCGGAGATGTGGATCAGCTCCGCGGCCTGCTTTTGGATGGCGGCCACAACTTCCGGGTGGCAGTGGCCGGTGGAGCAGACCGCGATGCCGGCGGCGAAATCTAGAAATTCATTGCCGTCCACGTCGGTAATCCGGACGCCCTTGCCGCTCTTCGCCACCAGCGGATAGGAGCGGGTGTAGCTCGGCGAGATCCAGCGGTCGTCGGCCTCGACGGCCGCCTTCGCGCGCGGCCCCGGCAGCGCGCCGTTGATTTTGGGCCCTACTTTTGCATGCAATTCCTTGTTCATAACCTGGCCTCCTTGGGCGTGTTGAACCGTGCGCAGTGCGCGGCCTTCAACTGGTTGGCTTCAAATTCATCTCGGGAGCATGGCCGCGCGGGTTTGTGCGCGGGGAATGCAAATAGGAAGGGGACTTCGGCTGCGTGCTGCCTGGTTAATCGCCGCCGAAGAGGCTAGGTCGAGTACGCGTGGGCAGGACGCGGAGGTGGCGCCGGGGCGAGAGTATGCGCGCACGGGTGCGCGACCAGCGTTTGGTTGCCGGTGGCAACGAACCGTGTTGAAGCTCGTAGCGGCGCATTGTGACCCACTGGCAACAGAGTAGCACGCGCAAGGATTTTCGGTAACCCCCGCCAGCCGGGCACTCGCGCCAGCTGGAAAAAATCAACAGCACGCGATGTATCGGCGTGGACCGCACCACTCTTGTGGCAAAGGGACGGCTTTTCCTGCCGCGATGCACAAGCTTTCAACAGAAATTCATCAGCCTAACCTTCAACCATTCAGGCGCTTGGCTGTTTTCAACAAATTCTTCAATGAAAATTCAACGCTTCTTCGCCTTGATTTCCCTCTTCCCATCAATCACGCGACGACGTAATCTTGGCAAGCAATCGAGAGTTGTTTTGAGCCGAATAGCCGCACAGGTTGTAAGTGCTCAACAGGCTTGTTCAGGGCGAGCGCCAGCAGAGCGAGGCCCGCCGATTGCCACATTTCATCCCCGGATTTACTTGTTTCACCTGTAGTTGATTTTCCTGGCAATTTGAACTTCGGCAGGCGCCGAAGCCCATGGGCCGGTTCACCCGATGGTGGGCCTCCCGTGGTTGCCTAGCCCTGCGCCACCATGAGCCGCTGCAACGCGGCATCGGGAAAGCCCTGCGCCAAACGCAGGCGGCAGTGATTTGTTGTGAGAAAGAGGCGGGAACAGCATGAGACCGAAGAAAGTCATTCTTTGCGTGGACGACAATGAGCAGGACCTTTCAGTGCGCAAATTCATGTTGAGCACAAACAATTACCGCGTGCTGCCGGCTTTGACCGGCGCCGAGGCGGTGGAGTTGTTTTCCACGGAGGCGGTGGACCTGGTGCTTGCCGATTACAACATGCCGAAGATGAACGGCGCGCAGTTGATTGAAAGGCTCAAGCAGCTTTCGTCGCATGTTCCAATGGTGCTGCTCGCCGACAACCAGCAGTTGAACGGCGACGCCCACCGCGCCGATGCGGTGCTCAACAAGAAGAACTGCACACCACAGGAGCTGCTGGAACGGATCAAAATCATGAGCGCGCGCAAACGCGGGCCGCGCAAGGGCACGCACCGCGTGCAGCCGGTTGCCAGCCAACTCGCCGCCGCCTCTTGACTTCATGGCCTCCCGCTCGGCATACTTGCCCGCATGGGTACGGCAGAGGAAGTTCCCTCACCCCTGCCGTGGAGCGGCCTTTATGGACTTGGTTTTTTTGCGTTTTCTTTTTGTCCTTTTTCTTTCCGCGATTTGTTACTTCCTCAGGCCGTTTGGTTTGCCGGGGTGGATAGCCGCGGGCGCGGGCGGCCTTGCCGGCCTCTTTGTCATCGTCTTTGAACTCCGGGTGCGCGCGCTCAGCCTCCGTCGCCTGATTGGCGCCGTCGCCGGCAGCATCTTCGGCATCTTTGGCGCCGCACTCTTCAGCTTTGTGCTGCATTACGCACTGCCCCCCAACCCCACCTCGGCGGCCATCGAAATCTTCATCCTCCTCCTGATGACCTACGTGGGCCTGATTGTCGGCGTCAACAAGGGCGACCTGCTGAACACCAACATCCTCAACCACATTTTTTCCTCCGACCGCGGCATGAGGAAAAGCTACAAGGTCCTCGACACCAGCGTGATCATCGACGGGCGCATCGCCGACATTGCCGAAACCGGCTTTCTCGACGGCGTCTTTGTCATCCCCGAGTTTGTGCTCCATGAACTGCAGGTGGTCGCCGACTCAACTGACGGCTCCAAGCGCCAGCGTGGCCGCCGCGGGCTGGACATGCTCAAGCGCATGCAGGCAAACCCCGCGCTGCAAATTCAGATTGTCAATGAGGACTTCCCCTCCATCCGCGAGGTGGATTTGAAGCTGCTGGAACTGGCCAAGAAGTGGGAGGCCAAGGTTGTCACCAATGATTTCAACCTGAACAAGGTCGCCCACATCCACCACGTTGAGGTGCTCAACATCAACGACCTGGCCAACACACTCAAGCCCGTCGTGCTCCCCGGCGAAAAAATGAGCGTGTTGATCCTGAAGGAAGGCAAGGAGTACACGCAGGGCGTGGGCTACCTGGACGACGGCACCATGGTGGTCGTGGACCACGCGCGCAAAATGATCGGGCGGACGGTGGATATGGTTGTCACCAGCGTGCTGCAAACCGCCAGCGGCAAAATGATCTTCGGCAAGCTGGATGAGAACGGCAGCGGCGAATAAGCGCAATCCATGCAAAAACACCGCCTATCCGTATGGATTGGCGGTGTTTTGTTTTGCCGGGTGTGCAATTCGGCTGCCCAACACCTTTTACTCGCCGCCTTCAGCCTCATAGGAGTGGCCGGTCAGAAGGCCGATGATGAACCAGCCCAGCAGCGCGGCGCCGAGCGAAAAAAGCACATCGCCCGGAACGCGCATCCAGCGCAGGGTCTGCATCGCGTCGGTCTGCATGAACTCCGCGGAGCGCGCGTACCAGGTGCCGTACTCGATCGAGGCCCTGGCCTGCAGGAGGCCGATGGGCAACATGCTGAAGAGCACCATGCTGCCAAGGCCGATGTTGATCAGCCAGAAGGACGCTTTGAGCGCTCCTTCCTTCCACTGCCGCCCCGGCCTCAACACGCGCAGGCTGAAGAGCATCAGGCCAAGCCCCAGCATTCCATACACACCAAAGAGCGCGGTGTGCCCATGCACGGGGGTCGTATTGAGGCCCTGCATGTAATACAACGCGATCGGCGGGTTGATGAGGAAGCCAAACAGCCCCGCGCCCACCATGTTCCAGAAGGCAACGGCGACAAAGAAGTGGACCGGCCATTTGTAACCACGCAGCCAGGGTGATTGTTCGGTGGGCTTTGAAAGGCGCAGGTTCTCCCACGCCTCAAAACCAACCAACGTGAGCGGCACCACTTCCAGCGCGCTGAAGATGGCGCCGAGCGCGATGACGGAGGCCGAGGCGCCGGTGAAGTACAGGTGGTGGAAGGTCCCGATGATGCCGCCGGCAAGGAAGATGGTGTTGGAGAAAAGCACGGCACGCGTGGCACTCTTGATCTCGATCAGCTTCAGGCGCGTGAAGAGGAAGGCAATGACGACCGTTGCAAAGACCTCAAAGAAACCCTCGACCCAGAGGTGCACAACCCACCAGCGCCAATACTCGGCGGTGACCAGGTGGCTGCGCTGGCCATACAGGAGGCCCGCGGCGTAAAAGAGCGGGATGGCGATGCTCGAGATCAGGAACATGGCGAGAAGCGAACGGTCCTCGCTGTTTTTTTTCAATGCCGGCAAAAGCGAGCGCAGCATCAAGGTGAGCCACAAGAGCAAGCCGATGAAAAGCAGTATCTGCCAGAAGCGGCCAAGGTCCACATACTCATAGCCCTGGCTGCCAAACCAGAACCACAGGTTGCCAAGCCGCTGCTGAATGCCGAGCCACTCGCCGGCAAGCGAGCCGGCAACAACCAGAATTAACGCGCCGAAAAGTACATTGACGCCCAGCCGTTGGAACTTTGGTTCCTGCCCGCTGACGGCGGGGCCCACATACAAGCCGGTCGCCAGCCAGGAGGTCGCAATCCAGAAAATGGCAATCTGCAAATGCCAGGTGCGCGTCACCGCATAGGGCAGGTACTTTGCCAGTGGGAAACCGAAGAAGGATTGGCCCTCAACGCCGTAGTGCGCGGTGAGAATGCCCATCATGATTTGCACCGCCCAAAGCGCAATCACAACGACAAAATATTTGACGACCGCCCGTTGCGAGGGGGTGGGGTTCAAGCTGACAAATGGATCGACCTTGGGCGCGGCGGTGGGTTCAACACGCTTATCCTGCGCGCCATACCACCACGCCAGGGAGCCGATGCCGGCAAGCAGCACAATGAAACTCAGGATTGACCAGATGACCGCGCCGTTGGTGGGCACGTTGTTGATCAACGGTTCATGGGGCCAGTTGCTGGTGTACGTGACATTGGTGCCGGGGCGCTCCGTCTCGGTGGCCCACGCGCTCCACCAGAAGAACGCGGCCATTTGCCGCTGCTTCGCCTGGTCGGTAAGCGCGCCGGCGGGGATTGCGTACTCACTGCGCCCATTGGCAAAAATACCCGCGTAATACGCGCTCAGCGTCTCAAAGGCCTCAACGCGATCCGCGTCTAGGACAATGCGGTTTTGCGCCGGGTCATATGTGTTGGTGCGCATCAGGTTGACGAGCCGCGCCTTGAGCGCGGCCTGCTCCTCCACGTTCAGCGCCGTGTAGCTGGTCGCCCCCTTGGCCACGGCCCACTTGTTGAGCAGCAGCACCGACTCACGGTGCAGCCAATCGGCGCTCCAGTCCGGGGCAACATAGGCCCCATGACCCCAGACCGTGCCTATCTCCTGCCCGCCTATCGACTGCCACACTCCCTGCCCATCGGTGATGGAGGAGGAGGAAAAAAGCAGTCGGCCATTGTCCGCATACACGTCGGGAATGGGCGGCGCGGCGCTGATCATTTTGTGTCCGAAATAGCCAAGCACCAAAAATGAAGCCAAAATGACGGCCGCCAATGCGGCCCAATAACGCTTGTATCTCATTTGCTCTCCAATCGGGGAAACTGTCCCTCGCTTGCATCCTGTGTAAAAGCTAACAACACACAACATTTTTCTCAGGGACTAAAGTCACTCACTCTTCGCTAGTGGCATTGGATTGGAAATCACGCTGAATAGCAAATCAATTCTGCTTGAATGTTGATGGGGTTGAAACATTTGTCAAACAACCCAACGCGCGGTCCGCGATAAAATAATCCGTGTGACTTGTCTTTTCAGGAAGCCAATACCATGACCAATCTCAAAGCAAACCTTGTTGACTCATTGGGCGGGGCCGCGGAGGCAGCCGGCCTTGCCGTGATTTCAAATACCACCAGCGCCAACCCCATGGGATTGAGGACCACCGTCTTTCAACTGGCGCTTCCTTCGGACAAATCAAAAACCCTGCAGCTTGAGTTGAGCGAGCACTTCGACTTTGACCAGCCGCATCTGCTGCCCGAGCTCACGCAGCACCTGGCAGCGCAGGCCAAGCGGTTGCGCAACCCGCGCCCGGAGTGCGGTGTCACGCTGGCCGGCCTTCCCATTGCCTTCGGTAAATTCGAGTGGCCCTTCCATCGCTCCACCTCCGGCGCCGACACCTACATCGTGCATGGCGAGCTGCACCTAGCCGACGGCGTCAACCACAACCTCCACGCCAGGATCTCCGCCTCGGTCACGCTCACCTTCGCGGATTTTGTCCCCGCAATGGAGCAGCCCTACGCCGAAGACTTCATCTACAACGCCATCCGCAAGACCGTCGATTACGGCCAACTGGAATTTTTGAAGAGCGGCAACCGCCAGCCCGTGCCCGTGACCACGCGCTACTGGAGCCGCTGGCAAAAGAAATTCATCTTCACCGACACCAACGATGAGGAGCGGCTTGCCTACCTGCTCAATAAGGTTTACTGGCTCTCCGGCGTGCTGGGCGGCTCAATGCCCGTGTGGATTGCCGACCCGCGCGACGCCATGTACCTGAATACCAGCGCGGAAGAGCTGGTGCGCATGGCCAACCACGAGGCCGCCGAGGGCCTGATGACCGTTGACGACGAGTACGCCGCCGCCACGCCGAAGCTGATGGCGCGCAAACCGGAGTATGACAGGAAGCTGGAGGCGGCTATCAACTTCACCAAGCCGCAGTTCAATGAATCCATGCGCGCCGGCGAAGCAAACATGTAATTCGATTGCACGCAAAAACCAAGGCCGGATGATTTCATCCGGCCTTGGTTTTTATTTGAGCCGGTACTCAGCCCGTATTCCTCAAACCCGCGGCAATCCCGCTGATGGTTGCGGCAATCGCGCGGTTGACCTCTGGCGAATCGTCGCCGGCACGCTTCCTGCGCAGCATTTCCACCTGGATCAAATGCATCGGGTCCACGTAGGGGTTGCGCAGTTTGATTGAGCGCGCGAGCACGGGGTTGGTCGCAAGCAACTCACTTTGCCCGGTGGCAACCAGCACCGCCCGCACGCTGCCCAGGAACTCGGCCTCAAGCATCCCGTAGACGCGCTCGCGCAGGCGCGCATCCGGCACCAGCGTCGAATAAAGACGCGCCGTCACAAGGTCGGCCTTGCCCAAGGCCATCTCCACGTTGCGCACCAGGTCGATGAAAAGCGGGAACTCCTTCGCCATCGTGCGCAGCAGCGCTTCAGCGCCGGTCTTTTGCAAAAACTCCGCGAAGGCATGGCCCACGCCGAACCACGCCGGCACAAGCAGCCGCGATTGTGTCCATCCAAAGACCCACGGGATCGCGCGCAGGTCGCCGAGGTTGCGCGTGGCGCGCCGGCGCGAGGGACGTGAGCCGATGTTCGCGCTCTGCAACTCGCCAACCGGCGTGGACTGCTCAAAATACTCGAGCACGTCCGGGTTCTCAAGAATGTTGCGCCGGTAAAAATCGAAGGCGGAGGTGGAAAGCTCCTCCATGGCCTCTTCCCATTCGGGCTTCAGCCTGCCTGTGAAGTGCCCATGCGGGTCTCGCGCGTTGGGCCGCGCAAGCGCATCCAGCGAGGCGGCAATCATCAACTCCAGGTTGCGCTCGGCCAGTATCTCCTCGGCGTATTTGAAGTTCAGCACCTCGCCCTGCTCCGTGATGCGGAGCTGGCCGTCGAAGGAATCAATCGGCTGCGCGAAGATGGCGCGGTGCGTCGGCCCGCCGCCGCGTCCCACGGTTCCCCCACGTCCATGGAAGAGCCGCAGCTTCACGCCGCATTCGCGCGCCACCGTATGCAGGGCGCGATGCGCGCGGAATATCTCCCACGTGCTCGTCAGCATGCCGCCGTCCTTGTTGGAGTCGGAGTAGCCAAGCATCACCTCCTGCCAGCCGCCCCAGCTCGCAAGCAGGCGCTGGTACTCCTCGCGCCGCCAAAGTGTGCCGCAAATCCCCGGCGCATTGCGCAGGTCTTCAATCGACTCAAACAGCGGCACCGGCATCAGGCCGGGGTCGCGCCCCGCACCCTCCAGGCGCACTCCGTTTGCGTGGGCAAGCTTTGCAACCGCAAGAATGTCCTCAACGGAGGTTGCGCCGCTGACCACATAATGACGCACCGATTCCGGTGTGATGCCCTGCTTGATCTCCGCAATCACCGCGAAGGTCTCGCGCAATTCCTCGCTCTCTGCGCCGCTCGTGCCGCCCTCAATTTGCAGCAGCGCCGCCTCGTGCACGCGTGCATGCTGGCGTATATCAAGGGTCTGCAGGTGAAGGCCGAAGGTGCGCACGGCAAGGACCAGCGGGTCAATGAGCTGATGGACAATCCGCGCCCCCTTGTGCGCCACCAGTGAGCAGCGCAGCAGCTCGAGGTCGTCCAGCAGTGCGGCCGCGTCCGGGTACGGGTCGAGCGCGGCGCTGAGTTTTTCATCCGCCTTGCGCAGCGCCGCCGTCTGCGCCTCGGTGCCCGGCCGCGACTCATTGCCCAGGGTCCGCTTCAGGCGCGCCTTGATGCAAAGCGCAAAGCGGCGGTAGAACTCAAACTCAAATTGTTCGCCGAAGACCTGCCCCTCACTGCCGTGGGCCTGGCGCACGTACTCGCCGAGTTTTGTCAGCAACGCGGGTTCCACCCCGGCCTGTTGCGCGCTGGTGCTCAGGTTGTCCACAATCTGCTGCAGCTTGCGCTGGTAAAAATGGGCCAGGTGGGCGCGCGCCATCTGGATGGCCTCGCGTGTCACCGCGGGCGTCACAAAGGGGTTGCCGTCGCGGTCGCCGCCAATCCACGAGCCGAAGGCGAGCACCGGTGGAAGTTCGTGGGCTTCTATGGCAAGGCCGTACGCCGTCTCGAATGAGGCGCTCATCGCCTTGTAGATGGTCGGCACCGAGGCGAAGATGGAGACGTCGTAATAATCAAGCCCCATCTTGATCTCGTCCTGCACCGTGCGCCGCCGTGAACG
>JAJXXN010000276.1 GCA_021781075.1 Acidobacteriota bacterium
GCGGACCTGAGCCCGATGCTGACACCAAGCGTGGCGCTGGCGATGGATGGCTGCGGGAACACGATTTACAAGGGTGCGGTTGTGGATCCGACAACCGGCTGCGTTTTTGTGAACAACCAGATTCCGACGAGCATGGTCAGCGCGAAGACCGCGCAGATTTTGCAGATCTTCCACAAATACTATTCGCCCGTGGTGCCCAACCTGCCCGCGAATGACCCGGGGCCTGCGTACAACCCTGACCCGTGGTTCCACAACACGCAGTCGAGCATCAAGATTGACTACAACCTGAACGCGACCAACCATGTGGACGGCTCGTTCTACTGGGATGATTATCCGCGCATCAATGCCGACCAGGGCGGTGTGTGGTCGGTGACGGCGCCTTATGGCGGCCCGATGGCCAACTCATACTGGCATAACACGACGGCGCCGGGCGTGCGTCTGCGCTACGAGCACACCTTCACCAACAATTTGGTGAACACGGTTTACGGGACCTTCAACCGGTTCCGCAACCCGAGCGTGGCGGTGTCGGCTGCCGGCAAGTGGGACAGTGCGCTGGGCCTGCTGGCGGGCAATGGCAACTTCCCGTTGATTTACTTTGACAGCGGCATGTACACGAACCCCGGCAACTACCAGAACGGCTGGAATTTCTCTTCGCTGGGCAGCCAGTTTAATGATTTCTACGCTGCGAACACGTTCATTTACAGTGACCAGTTGGACTGGAACCACGGACGGCACACCATCAAGGGGGGCGTGGAATTCCGCGCCATGCAGTTCAATTACCACACTGACACCGGCACCTTCATGGGTGGTTACCCGATCATCTTCGACCCGTCCACCACAGCGGGCGCGTGGTATAACTACGGCGGTTACAACATGGTTGGCAACGCTTTTGCCAGCTTCCTGCTGGGTGATGTGTACAACGCGGAAAGCAACAACCCGGACAACGAGTATGGCCGTCGCAAGGCGTTCAGCTGGTATGTGAGCGACGACATCAAGGTGAACGACCGGATGACGGTGAACCTGAGCCTTCGTTGGGATTACAACAACCCGTACAAGGAGAAGTACGGTCACTGGTCGAGCTTTGAGTTGAATGACCTGAACCCGATCACAAACCTGCCTGGCACGTATGAGTATTTGAGCAACGGCAGCCAGTCGTTTGAACGCCGCCAGGACTATTACAACTACGCGCCGCACATTGGCGTTGCCTACAAGCTGACGCCCAAGACGATAGTACGCGGCAACTTTGGCGTGTTCTTCACTCCCTTGAACCTGAACACGTGGGGCGGCATTCCCTACCAACAGGCGGGCAATGTGGGCTTCCACCTTGTGACGCAGCAGGGGCATTTCAACTGGGATGGCGGTTACAACCCGACCATCACCCCGCAATCGGCGTATAACGCGGCGTACCAGGGCGCGGACATGATCAGCATCGACCCGCGTTCCCTGACGCCGGGCAACACGTGGCAGTACAACATTGGTTTCCAGCGTGAGCTGGACCAGAAGACCAGGGTGGACATCAACTGGGTGCAAAGCCGCAGCACGCACCTGCAGAGCGGAATTTTCGAGACCAACCAGCCAAAGTTCAGCGACTATCAGAATTATGTGGTCGCGGGGACGATGGTGTCGGGTTACAACGGCTATTACCAGTCGGCGTGCCCGGGGGCGAATGGCAATGACTGGTGGTGCATTACGCCGTATCCGCAGGCGGCCACCAACTACTCGTCGATGTTCAGCGTGGGCGCGCCGCTCGGCAACTCCGATTACCGGAGCTTCCAGTTGACCTTCACCCGCCGCTCGAACAATGGCCTCTCATTCCTTGGCAGCTATAACTGGTCACAGACGCATGGTGATGTGAACACTGACTTCCAGGAGCTTTGGGGCTCTGGCGGTTTGCAGAACATCTATGACCTGCAATCCGAGGCGAAGAGCATTTCGGACTTTGACATCACACACATCGTGAAGGGCTACATCATTTACAACCTGCCAATGGGCCGCGGCAAGCAGCTTCTTGGCAATGCGGGCCCGGTATTGAATGGGGTTGTCTCCGGCTGGAGTGTGGATGCCGGCTTCCACTACAACACCGGCACGCCGATCACCGTGCGTTCGACCAACTCGTACACTGGTTTCAACTCCATCTATGTGGACGTTGTGCCGGGCTGCAAATTGTCGAACGGTTCTCCGAAGCTTGGCAAGATCTGGCTGAACCAGGCGTGCTTCCAGAACCCGGTTGCAGGACAAGGGTTCTGGATGCCGGGTGGCCCGGTCAATCCGCAGCTTGGTACGGCGCCGGCGTTCTTCTCAAACCTGCGCAACCCGGGCTTTGCCTCGGAGGACCTGAGCGTCCACAAGCAGGTTGCCTTCGGGCCGGACAACCGCTATGCACTCACCTTGCGCATGGAGTTCTTCAACGTATTCAACCGGGATGCGCTCGGCGGGCCGGATACGGGCTTGAGTGACACCAACACGCAGGGCCAAAGCATCTTTGGCCTCATCCAGAGCTACGGTGGGCCGGGCGGCCGCATTGGCCAGTTCGGTGCCCGTTTCACCTTCTAAGTTGAATTTGAGCGGCCGCGGAAAAAACAGAGAGTCTCCCCGCGGCCGCTTCTCTTTTCAGTTTGGCAGGAGCGGCAGTAGACTCTGTTTGAATGAGATTTGATTTGCGGATGTAAATTAACTTCAACCAAGGGGTGAGCGATGGATACGATGAGCGGCGGAAAATTGCTGGCAGTGGCGAAGGCGGGTGGAGTGTTGAGTTTGTGCGCAGCGCTTCCACTTCTTGGGGTGTTGGGCTGCAGCGCCGGTGGCGGCACAACGGGCGGCGGTGGTGGCCAGGCCACACAGACCGCGGTGCCGACGATCAGCACGACGGACGCGCAGAATGGCGCGTTGCTTGTGACAATGGCGGACTCGGCGAGCGGGGCAAAGATCTATTACACAGTGGATGGCACGACGCCGACGACCTCATCACAGGTGTATGCGGCGCCGTTTTTGGCAGCCAGCAGCATGACGGTGCAGGCGATTGCGCAGGCGACAGGTGACTCGGCGAGCAATGTGGCCAGCCAGAGCCTGAGCCTGAGCATCCCCTCAGGAACACTGGTTTGGAGCGACGAGTTTGACAACACGAGCGGTTCAAATGCCGAGCCGAATCCACTGGTGTGGACGTATGACACGGGCGGCGGCGGCTGGGGCAACAGCGAGCTGGAAACATATTGCGGCTGGAACTCCTCGACCGCGCCGTGTGATACGAACAACCCGAATGCCTATGTGGGCACGGACGGCTATCTGCACATTGTGGCGGAAGAGCCATCGAACAATGTTTACACCTCTGCCCGCATCAAGAGCGAGGGGCTGTTCAGTTTTCAATATGGCCGGGTGGAAGTGCGGGCATCTGTTCCCGAAGGCCAGGGCTTCTGGCCTGCCTTCTGGCTGTTGGGCAACAACCTGACGACTGTGAACTGGCCAGGCTGTGGCGAGATGGACGTGCTGGAGCGCGTGAATGCGGCGGGCAATCCGGACTGGAACGAGGGTTCGATCCATGGGCCAGGCTTTACCGGCAGCAACCTGGGCACGCGATATAACTTCCCCGGCGGTCAAACAGCGGCTGGCTGGCACACCTATGGAATGATCTGGAAGCCGGGTTCGGTTTCCTATTATGTGGATGACCCGACGCAGCCCTATGCGACGTACACGCCGTCGAGCATCAATTCGTTTGCGGGCGCCAGTTGGCCATTCGACAACGGGCAAAGCGCATTTTTAATCATGAATGTGGCGGTGGGCGGCAGTTGGCCCGGCAGCCCGGACCAGACAACGGTCTTTCCATCGTCGCTGCTGATTGATTACGTGCGCATCTACACCAACTAAGCGTTGTGTCAGGGGTTTTCTGCCCGGCGGAGGCGTCGCTCCGGCAGGGCCAAGGCGGCAGCTCTGTGCCAAAAAGGAATGTGAGGTTGGCTTTGTATCGTTTGCGATTAGCTGTTGTTTTTTCCGCGGCTTGTCTTTTGCTGCCGTCGTCCATGGTTGTTTTGAGTGCGCAGCAGCAGAGCCAATGCGCATGCGCCGCCCCTAAGAAGAACTGGAAGCTGGTGTGGTCGGATGAGTTCAACGGGCCCAATGGTGCTCCACCCGACCCGAAGCATTGGAGCATTGTCACCGGTGGTGAAGGCTATGGCAACAATGAGCTGGAGAGCTACACGGCGCGCCCCGTGAATGTGCACCAGGAAAACGGCAACCTGGTGATTCGCGCATTGAAGGAAAAGTATACCGGCGAGGATGGCATTGCGCGCGGCTACACCTCGGCACGGTTGCAGACCAAGGGCCATTTTGAGGCGGAGTATGGGCGGATTGAAGCGCGGATAAAAATCCCTGCGGGCGCGGGGCTTTGGCCGGCCTTCTGGATGCTGGGCAATGAGCAGGAGGCGAAGGAGTGGCCCGATATAGGCGAAGTGGACATCATGGAGAACATCGGGATCGAACCCTCGACGATTCACGGCACGCTGCATGGGCCGCAGTACAGCGGGGGCTATGGACTGACCGGCGCGTATGAACTTCCGGGCGGCAAGCGATTTAGCGACAGGTTCCATCGATTTGCGATCGAGTGGGAGCCGGGCGAGATTCGGTTTTACGTGGATGATGTGCTTTATGAAACGCAGAACCGCGGCAACATCCCAAGTTCCAAGCACTGGGCATTTGACCATCCATTTTATCTTTTGTTGAACCTGGCTGTGGGTGGCAACTGGCCAGGAGCGCCGGACGAGAAGACGCAATTCCCCGCGACGATGCTGGTGGATTATGTGCGCGTCTACCGGCAGGTGCACAACCAGCCGTTGGCAAAGAAGGGTCCAGTGGCGGAAGGGAAGGCAGTGATGGATGCAGTGGCGCGATGAACCGCTGCCGGTCATGGGGCATGGGGTAGGAGGCAAGGTGAGTTAGCAAACGGATATAATAGTATCGCCCCAGTAATTGACCGGATGAGTTGGCAGGCATGAAGGGCGCCAGAGAGGTGGAGCATGGCTTTGGAACCTACTAGAACCCCCGGCCACTCTTCAGTGACCGGGCAAGGGGCAACGGGTTCTCAGGGAGCGGCTTCATCCGAGCACACAGTGGAGCGTCAGGTGCTTGCGCGGGTCTTGGAGCACCTTGAAATCAACCGATCCTACAGCTTGGTGCGTTTTTTAACTTACATCTGTGGAAAATATTTTGAAGGGCGCCAGGATGAGATCCGCGAATATTCGATTGCGGTGGATGCCCTGGGAAGAAAAGAAGGCGCGTTTGATTCGCGCATTGACCCAATTGTGCGCGTAACGGCGCGCGCCCTGCGCAAAAAGCTGGCGGAGTATTACGAGAACGAGGGCAAGGATGACCCGATGCGCATCGTGCTTCCGCTGGGCCATTACATTCCGCGTTTTGTAGCGGCGCATGGGCCGGTGGGAATACAGGAGACCAGCGAGCCGGTGGAGGAGCAGGAGGAAGAGCCGGCCGCGGGTTTGAGCGGCGCGCTGAAGCGCATTTTGCTGAGGTTCGGTTTGCTTTTTGTCTCGCGGCTTGGGATTGCGGCATCAGCATTGCTGCTGGTGGCGCTTGCCTTTGGCGGCGGCTATCTTCTGGGGCATCAGCGCCACTCATACGTGATGACAGCCGGGCAGGCGATTGAATGGGGTGATCCGGTTTGGAGTGACGAATTTAACGGGCCGGCGATGCAGGCTCCCTCTGGCGCGAATTGGAATTATGACGTGGGCGGCGGCGGCTGGGGCGCCAAACAACAACAGATTTATTGCCCGCCGAGCGGCGGACCGAAGGAGTGCAACCCGCAACAGCCAAACGCTTTTCTCGATGGCTCCGGCCATCTTGTTATTCGCGCGCAGCGCAATGCAAACGGCCTTTGGACCTCGGCACGCATGACCACGAAGGGACTGCACGAGTTTGATTACTACCGCATAGAGGCGCGGATGAAGTTTCCGGTGGGCAAAGGGCTCTGGCCCGCATTCTGGATGCTGGGGAGCAATTTTTCGAAAGTGGGGTGGCCGGAGTCGGGCAGCCTGGACATCGTTGAAAATGTTTCCGCGGACGCGGACAGCAACGGGCTTGGGCCGACGAAGGTACGCGCGACCATCCACGGGCCGCAGTACTCCGGCGCCAACGGCATGTGGCGCGATTTTCATCTTACGAACAATGGCCGCGTGGATGACAGCAGCTACCACACGTACGGCGTAATCCGCTCGCCGGGCATGATTCAGTTTTATGTGGATGACCCGGCGAATGTGTATTTCACCGTGACGTCCAATGACATTCCTGAGGACGGAAAATGGGTTTTTGATCATCCCTTCTTCCTGGTGATGAACCTGGCAATAGGTGGCGACTGGACGGGCAACCCGAATGCGGATACGCCCAACCCGGCCGAGATGCTGGTGGATTATGTGCGCGTGTATAAAATTCCTGATTTGCCGGCGCCCTCCATGCAGGTTCCGGCCATTGAGGTGCGCAGCGGCTCGACGGCAGTGACCAATGTGACCATCACCTCGCAAAACTATATAGGCAGGGTTCATCTGACCTGTGCCGTGGAGCCGGCCACGGCTTCCTGTTCGCTGGCCTCGCCGGTGGCAAATTTTACTGACACGCTGACGCAGCAGGATACGCTGACCATCACCACGGGGGCGTTTGGCAGCGGCGGGTTGACCGCGGCGCCGCCGGGCAATTACAAAATCACCATCGTTGCGGTCACCATGAGCGGCAACCGCACGCAGATTGTGGTTCCTTACAGGATAAAAGAGAACTTGTGACGCAGGGTTGCCGGCTGCATCAAACGCCCGCAGTTTGGCCTTCAAACCGCAGTCAAGAATATTTCACCAGAAGGCCGGCCCTGTGTTGCAGGCCTGAACCATTGCGTACGAAACGGCATGCACGGGAGCAACGGCAGCGGGCAAAGTGTTGAGCGTTGTGGGGCCGACGGTGGGACCAAGGGTCGCGTACGGCTGACAAAATCAAAAGCATGCCTGTGAAGAGGATCGATTATGGCATGAAGTGAATTCACAACGTGCTTTGTTGGCCGGACGGAAACTTTGTGCTGTGCTTTGCCATCCAACTGCTGGGAGCTGTCATCCTATCTTTGTCGGGTAATGGAGATGGGATGCCGCCGACGGAAAACGGAAGCATTGATGCAGGCAGTTTTAGAAATCAAGGGCGTGACCAAGGAGTACAGCACCGAGGGCGGCAAGGTGCGTGCGCTGGACAATTTTTCATTGCGTGTGGGGCGGGGCACGTTTGTGGCGTTGGTGGGGCGCAGCGGGTGCGGCAAGTCCACCTTGTTGAACCTTGCCGGTGCCATGGATTTTCCGACATCGGGCGAGGTAAGGATTGAGGGGGCAAGCACCACGGGGCTGGGGGAACAGCAGCTGACCGCATTGCGCCGCAGCAAAATCGGCTTCATTTTTCAATCGTTCCAGTTGCTGCGCACGCTCAGCGTGGTTGAGAATGTGGAGTTGCCATTGTTGCTGAGCGGTGTTGGCGCTGCGCGAGCCCGTGCCTTGGAGCGGCTGGAGTCGGTTGGACTTGCGGAGCTTGCCGGGCGCATGCCATACCAGCTTTCCGGCGGACAAATGCAACGCGTGGCCATCGCCCGCGCGTTGGTCCACTCACCCGCGCTGCTGCTTGCCGATGAGCCGACGGGCAATCTGGACACGACAACCGGCAACGCGATTCTCGCCTTGTTGCACTCCCTTGTGCGAACGGAGCAGGCGACTCTTTTGATGGCCACCCACTCCGCCGAAGCTGCGGCGATTGCCGACTGCGTGATTCACCTGCGCGATGGCCGCATGGATGGCACTGCGGCCGCAAAGGATTGAGCGGATGCCGCAGCTAACCTTGTTCTATCGGCTGATTCTTCGCCCCATGCTTCGCGAGCCGGGGCGCACGCTGCTCATGGTGATTGCCATTGCCGTGGGCGCATCGGTCGTGCTGGCGATTGACCTGGCAAGCGAGGCCGCAGCCGGCAGTTTTCATTCATCAATGGAAAGCTTCTCGGGCGACAATGACCTTGAACTGACCGCCGTGGGTGGGGTGGATGAGCGTTGCGTGGGGTTGCTCGACACACAGCCTGAGCCCCGGCGCGTTACGCCAAGGATTGAGGAGTACGCGCGAATCGTTCAGGACGGCGAGACGGTGCCGCTCATCGGGCTTGACCTGGTGGCCGAGGCGGGCCGATACGCAAAAGAACCAGCGCAACTGCTGCCGAATGGTTGGAATCCATTTTCCCCGGCCGGCAAGCAGGATGGCGCGATGGCCATCTGGGTGACCGCGGATTTGGGATTTAAAGCAGACGACCAAGTGGAACTGCAAATCAACGACACGCGCACCTTGTTCAGGGTGGCCGGTGTGTTGCCTGCAAGTGCGCCGTCGGGGACAAGCGCAATTCTGATGGATATTGCGGATGCACAGCAAGTGACCGGCCGACGCGGCACGGTTGACCGCATCCTGCTCAAGATTCCCCCGGGTGAGTCGATGGAGCAGTGGCAAAGCCGCCTGGGCAAGCTGCTGCCGGCCGGCGTCTCAATCCAACCCCAGGGGACAAAAACCGCTGCCAACCGCAAGATGCTTTCCGCGTTCCGTTGGAACCTGCGCATCCTGAGTTATGTTGCGTTGTTGGTGGGTGCGTTTTTGATTTACAACACAATTTCCGTATCCGTTGCGCGGCGGCGGCCAGAGATCGGCACATTGCGCGCATTGGGCGCAAGCCGCCTGCTGCTGTTGGGCGCATTTCTTGCGGAGGCATTTGCACTGGGGCTCGCAGGCACGCTTTGCGCCATCCCGCTCGGCCGCCTGCTCGCGACGTTTACGGTGCGGATGCTCTCACTGACGATCAACATGCTGTATGTGTCCAGCACGGCAGGAGGCTTGCACTTGTCTGCTTCCACGCTGCTGCTTGTGTTTGTCTCCGGCATTGGAGTTTCGCTGCTGGCGGCGTTTGCCCCGGCGCGTGAAGCTTCGCTTGTTGCGCCCACGGAGGCAATGGCGCGTGGGGCGCGCGACCACGATGTGCAGCAAGCGCGCAGGCAGTTGGGCTGGTATTCACTGGCCTCCGGCGCAATCGCCTTGTTGTTGTCTTTTCTCCCGCCGCTTGCAGGCAAGCCGATTGGCGGCTACGCAGCCACGTTGTTTCTTGTTGCGGCGGCGGCGCTGCTGATGCCCCTGGTGGTACATGGAAGCATGCGTGCCACCTCTGGTGTGTTGCAGCGCCTTTTCGGCATTGAGGCGCTGCTTGCGGCGCGCAGCCTCTCCGGGTCACTGCGCAGGACCGCGGTGTTGGTTGCCGCGCTGGCGACGGCCGTGGCCATGATGACCTCCGTGGCCATCATGGTGGGCAGTTTTCGGCAAACGGTGCTGCTGTGGATGGACAAGGAGCTTCCTGCGGATTTGTATCTGCGCGCCAGCGGCACCGCAGCCACGGACCGCCACCCGCAGATTGCACCCGCACTCGCCGCCAAGATTGCCAGCCTGCCGGGCGTGCTTGCGGTTACGCGCTTTTATGCTTTTGAAAGCGATTATCAGGGGCTTCCGGTCAGCATTGCCGCCATCGACACCAATGCGCCCGAGAGCGGCCGCGACGCAGGCTTTTTCTCGGGCCGCACTTCCGGCCAGGTGCTCAGGGAGTTGGAGGAGCCTGGCACAGTGACGATCAGCGAACCGTTCGCCTACAAACATTCTCTCCGCGCCGGCGACAGCATTTTGCTGCCGCTTGGCAGCACGGTAGCCAGGTTACGCATCATTGATGTTTTTTATGATTATGGCAACGAACACGGCTATCTGGTCATGAGCCGCAAGAACATGCTCCAGTACCTGCCCACATTACCCACGTCAAACCTGGCAGTTTACCTGCAGCCGGGAGCGAAGACGGAGGCAGTGAGGCACGCGGTACAGCAGGCGATTGGCGGCCAGGAAGTGGTTGTGCTTACCAACGCCGAGTTGCGCAGGGAGGCGGTGCGCATTTTTGACCAGACGTTTACCATCACCTATGCGCTGGAGGCGATTGCCGTGCTGGTCGCCATCATGGGCGTTGCCGGGGCGCTTGTTTCCATTGTCCTTGATCGTCGGCGGGAGTTTGGCCTGCTGCGCTTCCTCGGGGCTTCTTCGGCGCAAATCAAAAAAATGATCCTGTATGAATCGGCCTGCATCGGTTTGCTATCAAGCATTGCGGGACTTTGCCTTGGCTATTTGCTCTCGCTGCTTCTGATCTTTGTCATCAACCGTCAATCCTTTGGCTGGACGATCCGGTTCCATTGGCCGCTGCCCGTACTCAGCGCCGCCCTGGGCACGGTGCTTCTCGCCACGGTCTTGGCGGCGCTATATCCGGCGCGGATTGCCCAGGGGCTGAACCCGATTGATGTGATTCACGAGGAGTAGAAGACGATGAAAACACGCCTGGATATTTTCCCGCTGCTGCTCGCCGTACTCCTTGCGGCCCACCCTGCAGGTGGACAAACGCAATATCGCCAGGCGCTGCCCGGCTATCGTTATCAATTTCCGCGTGATCACTTTGCGCATCCGGAGTATGCCACCGAGTGGTGGTATTACACCGGCAATCTTCGCGATGCACATGGCAGGCGGTTTGGATTTGAGCTAACTTTTTTTCGCCAGGCGATTACAAGCGCGCCGGCTAAAAACGCGTGGTCCATCCAGGATGTTTACATGGCGCATCTCGCGTTGAGTGACATTGCCACCGGGCACTTTTTGACTGAGGAGCGCTTGAACCGGGCCGGGCCGGGCATTGCCGGGATTGATGCCGGCAGCGCCCGCATCTGGAACGGCAATTGGCAGGTCATCCTCAAGCCGGGGTCGCATCAATTGACCGGCGTGGGCGACAATTTTTCCATTCAGCTCAATCTAGCCCCCCTTACACCGCCTGTGATTCATGGCCGCGACGGCATCAGCCAGAAGGCCGAGGGCGCCGGTCATGCCTCACATTACATTTCATTCCCACGACTGCGCACCAAGGGGAGAATCATGGTGGATGGAAAAACATTTACCGTCGAGGGCGACTCCTGGATGGACCATGAGTTCTTTACGGATTCCATGGGCGCAAATGAAATTGGATGGGACTGGCTCAGCCTGCAACTGGACGACAACACGGAGCTGATGCTTTACCGATTGCGCCATCGAGACGGATCAGCCGACCCTTACTCCTCAGGCACGTTGATCAATGCCGCGGGCGTAGCGCGCCATCTAACACGCGAAGAGTTCAGCATGGACCCGGCCGGCACAACGTGGCAGAGCCCGGAAACGGATGCGCGTTATCCGCTGGGCTGGAGTGTGGAAGTTCCCTCGGCGGGGCTCTCGTTGCAGGTCACGACGCCGCTTGCTTCCCAGGAGCTGGT
>JAJXXN010000257.1 GCA_021781075.1 Acidobacteriota bacterium
ATGTGATGGAAAAAGTGGAAGGCAAGTGGGGTGGTGTACGGGGAATCCAGAGAATGTACCCTGTTTTCCACTCACGTGTTATTTGAATGGTGACTAGAATGAAATGCAGGAAAATGAACGGTTTCAAGCTCGGTTCGGAATGGTGTAGAGTGTTCGCAGCGGCCCTTGTTTGGTAAACGGGGTAGCGCGGCCAGAGGGGGCAAGTGATGGAGATTACGGTAAGCCGTCAGGAACTGCTGAAAGAACTAACCGCGACGCAGGGCGTGGTGGAGCGCAAGACGACAATTCCCATCCTGTCAAATTTTTTGCTGGAGGCGGAAGGGGAAAGGCTGTCATTGACGGCGACAGACCTTGACCAGGCAATCCGCACCAGCGCGCCGGTGAAGGTGAAGAAGGCGGGCGCGTGCACGATTCCCGCGCGCAGGATGTATGACTACGTCAAGCTGCTGCCAGAGGGCGAAATCTCCATCAAGCTGCTGGACAACCATTGGGTGCAGATCAAGTCAGGTCGCTCCACGACGAAGATAGTGGGCATGGCGCGCGCGAATTACCCGCAGGTGCCGGAGTTCCCATCTGTGGATGCGATCAAGATTTCCGCGGCGGCGCTGAAGACGCTGATAGCGCGGACGATCTTTGCAATTTCAAATGAAGAGACGCGCTACACGCTCAACGGCGCGCTGCTGGTCATCAAGGCGGAATCGCTGGCGATGGTGGCGACCGATGGGCACCGGCTCTCGTTTGTGGAGAAGGTGAACGAGGAGATTGCGGGAGTGAGCGGGGAGAAGCGGGTGCTGGTCCCGCGCAAGGCGCTGGATGAGCTGCGGCAGTTGCTTGCGGCGACCGCGGAGGCGACGATTGATTTTGCCGACGATGAGCACACACTATACTTCCGTGTGGGCCACCGGGCGCTTAGCTCGCGGAAGCTGAACGGCAATTTTCCCAATTACGAGGCGGTGATGCCGCGGGACAACACGAAGTTTGTGATTGTGTCCGCGGCGGAGCTTGGCCAGGCGATCCAGCGCGTGGCACAGTTTGCCGATGAGCGCTCAGGCGCGGTCCGGATGAAGATTGAGCAGAACGAGCTGAAAATCAGCTCAAGCTCAACCGAGGCCGGCGAGAGCGAAGACACGATTGACACGCCGTACACGGGCGATGCGCTGACGGTGGGCTTCAACTCCGGCTACATGCTGGACTTTTTGAAGGCCCTGAACAACGAGGGCGAGGTGCGGCTGGAGTTCAAGGACCAGCAGTCCGCGGGGCAAATGCGTCCCGAGGACCCGGATGCGGAGTACCGCTACAGGTATGTGCTGATGCCGATGCGGATTTGAAGTGGGAACAAATTAAAACAGAAGCGCCCAGGGAGCAATCCTAGGGCGTTTTCAGCATTCAATATATGGCATGACGACGTGAGTTGTAGCCGATACCAATATTTATATCCCAGCGTTGCTCTTTGGTGGATTGCCTGGCAGTTTCTTGATCTGTCATAAGCCGGCGGGGTGCTGCTGGTGATTCCGCCGATGCCCTTGGCGGATGTTGAAGTGATGCGCAAAAAAATCCCTGGTCATGCGGTGCTTGTGCATCCGGTGCGAACACTACGCGTGATCCGCGAGGACCCGGATGGTGAGCGTACGGGATTTCTTTAACGCGTTGATGGTTGATTGAAAGACCAGCCCGGAGTGACAGCAATAACCCTGCCACCGTCAATGTTTGGGGTTGTTTGACAGATCAATCATTTTCCATTCATGCCGGGCGTGATTCCCCTGTTGAAATGTGGCGACGGGCTTGTCATTTTCCTTGGTGAAATTGATTGATACAGAACCATCCGGCAATTGAAGGTTTTCAATCACCGCATGCGTCCACTCAGCAGGCAGTTGGGGGTTGACGGTGATGGTTTTGCTGGCGGTGTTGATATCAATGCCGAAGAGGCCGCGGAGGGCGGGAATGATGACCATGGCGCTGGACCACATCTGGTGGCTGGTGGAGCGCCCGAAGGGGACGTTGAAGTCGCCTGAGAGGAGCTCGGTGTCCGCACCGAGGTCGGAGATGGTGGTGAGGCGCGCGTTTTGCATGAGCATCTGGTAACCGGCCAAGGGCTGTCCACCGCGAAATTCGGCGAGCGCGGCCCAACCGGTGAAGAGCGGCCATACGGAGCCCTGGTGGTAGCTCATGCCGTTGTAGATTGGCTCGTCGCCGGCGATGTCGCGCAGACCCCAATCGGTGTCGAGGTTTTGAGAGGCGAACTGGCGCAGGCAATCATCGGAGTGGGCGAGCGGCAAAATTTTTTCTGCCGGCTTCATATTGCCGGAGTCCATCTCGCCATCCCACCTGCTCCACCAGGCGAGCGAAGGGTAGACGGTGCGTGTGCGGTCAACACCCTTGTCGGCGTTGTAGCTGAAGGCGTAGCAGCCTTTTTCCTGGTCGTAGTATTCACGTTCGATGGTGGCGTGGATGGCGGCGGCGCGCTTGCGGGCGTCCGTGGCAGCAACGGGTATCTTTAACAAATCCATCATCCGCGCGTAGGCGATGGACGCTTGCTCATCGAGAAGCGCGAGATAAATTTCCTGATGCGGCATTCCGCCAGGCCAGCTCTCAACCCAGCCGGTTCCCTGGGAGTTGTCGTAGATGCCGTCGCCGTCGGAATCATGCGTGCGCTCGAAGTCCCACGCAAGGTTGATGGCGGCTTCGTACTTGTGAAGATAATCGAGGTCGTTGCTGTGGCGGATGTAATCCTCACTGGCAAGAAGGAAGAGCGGGGTGGAGTCGGCAGCGGCGTACTCGTAGGGGTAGCCTGCC
>JAJXXN010000064.1 GCA_021781075.1 Acidobacteriota bacterium
CCGGCCTCGAGATCGTTCCACCCGCCTTCTTCTTCACTGAAAAACGCTGGCAATCGCTGATCAACGAGCTGAAAAAAGAAGGCAAGCCGCTGCCGCAGCGCCCCGCCGGGGTTCCCGCGCCCAAAACCGAAAGCCTCGCCGAGCCGCGCTTCCAGATCGAAGAGTCCGCCACAACCCGCGCCTATGGGACCGTCGGCGTCGTCGCCCGCGACAAAAACGGCAACATCGCAGCCGGAACCTCCACCGGCGGGCTCCAGGCCAAAATGCCCGGCCGCGTCGGCGACTCGCCCATCATCGGCGCCGGCACCTACGCCAATAACAACTCCTGCGCCGTCTCCGGGACCGGCACTGGAGAATACTTCATCCGCCTTGGCGTGGCGCGCGAGATCGCCAACCTCGTCTACTTCGAGCACAAATCCGTGCAGCAGGCTGCCGACCAGGTCATCCACGGCGAACTGGAAGCCCTCCACGGCGACGGCGGCGTCATTGCCGTTGACCGCAACGGCAACATGGCCTGGAGCTTCAATACCCCCGGCATGTTCCGCGCGCGTGTGAGCCAGGGCGGCGCGCCGGAAATTAAAATCTACAACGACGAGCAATGATCATCGCGCAAAAAAAATCGCACCCGCGGCGCGGATGCGATTTTCCTGAGCCCTGGGCCCCAAACCTGCGCCCTGCTGCTTACAGCGTCCTGTGCGTGCCATCGCACATTGGCAGCTTCCCACTGTGGCGGCATCCGCAAAAGCCCACCGTCTTTGTCTCCGTCGCTTCAAACTTGATGGGCGAATATTCGCTGCCCGCGTGGCTGCCGTCGCAAAACGGCTGCGTCGCGCTCTTGCCGCACGCGCACCAGTAGTAGCTCTTGCCTGCCTCCACTTCCACCTTGAACGAACCCTTTTGTGTGATCACTTTCTCGCTCATGCCTTTTCTCCTCCTGCTGAATTTTTGCCTGCGCAACCACCAGCAACCCCGCGCAGGGCAATTAGTCGTTTAGACAACTAATTGAATTATACCGCCGCCGCCGACCGCTCCGCAAAAAACCCAGGCCGCCCTGTCAGGCGGCCTGGGTTTTATCCTGCCCCGTTGCTACGGCGCATCGCTCCGTGCCTGCGCCTTCTGCAATTCCACCTTGTGCGCGTTTTGCTCCAGCGCCGCCGCCTCCGGCATAAAGCCCAGCGCCTTTTGCAGCACCGGGTCCCAATCCCGCATCACGCGCAATCCCGCCTTCTCTCCAAACTGGATGGTGAAGATCTCGCTGCGCAGGCTGGCCCGGATGTAATCCTCCGACTGCTTGAACTCATCCTCCGTGAAACTGATGTTCTGGCTCTTCAAATACTCCTTGAACTCCTTCAACACCGCGTCATCCACCTGGAAATTCTTGTCCACCGTCTTGAACGCGAGGTAGCGCGGCGCAAAGTGCAGGTACGCGCTCTTGATGTAAAGCTCGTCCTCAAGCCGCGTGCTCTTGGGCATTTCGAGTTTCTCGTCCGGCGTGATCCCGCCGCCGCCGTACACCGTGCGCCCCGCGTCCGTCAGCTTCACCTCGCGGTTGGTCGAGTTCGAGGGCAGCGCGCCGGCGCGGTTGTAGTAATAGTCGTAAAGCGACACACCCGAGTAGTCCCGCTGTATCAACCGTCCCGACGGCGTGTAGTAGTGGTATGTCGTCAGCGCCAGCGCCATGGTGTGGTTCTCAAGGTCAAAGACCGTCTGCACCAGCCCCTTGCCAAAGGTGGTCTCGCCCACAATCAGCGCGCGGTCGTGGTCCTGCAGCGCCCCGCTCACAATCTCCGCCGCTGAGGCCGTGTTCCGGTTCACCAGCACCACTATGGGGAAGGTCTTGCCCCCGTTGCCGTGCGTCGCCCAATACTCCTGGCTCTGGTTCCCGCGGCCCCGTTGCGAAACAATCTCCTGGCCTTTCGTCAGCAGATGGTCGCAAATGTCCACCGCCTGGCTCAGCAGGCCGCCCGGGTTGTCGCGCAAATCAAGCACCAGGCCCTTCATGTCGCCAAAGCTGTCAATCGCGTCGTCCACCTCGCGCCCCGAGGTCTCCTGGAACTGTGTCAGGTGCACATAACCAATCCCCGGCCGTATCTCATACTTCAAAGCCACGCTCGGGTGCGGTATTTCATCGCGCGTCAGGTCAAACTCCAGCGGCTTCGGCTGTCCCTCGCGAATCATCTCCACCGAGACATGCGTCCCGCGCGGTCCCTTCAACAACTTCGCCACCTGCTCCGAGTTCAAACCGTCCGTCGTCTTGCCGTCCACCGCGGCGATCTGGTCGCCGGGATGAATCCCCGCGCGGTAGCTCGGCGTGTCCTCGAATGGAAACACCACATAGGTCTTCCCGTTCTGCTGCTGGATGGTCATCCCCACGCCGTAATAATGGCCGCGCTGGTCCTCGCGCATCTTCGCATAGGCCTTCGGGTCGTAAAAATTCGAGTGCGGGTCCAGCACGCGAAGCATCCCCGGGATCGCCCCGTCATAGATCACATCATCGGCCTTTTCGCCGTTGATCGGCTCTGCGTAATTTTGCTCCACCAGCGCGTAGACGTTTGTAAACGACTTCAAATTATCACGCAGCTGGCTCTCGTCCTCGGACGATTGCGCGCCCACACGGCGCTGCATCGCGCTGCCAAGCAGTGCGCAAGCAGCCAAAAAAACCACGGAGAAGAAGATTGCCCTTTGGGCGTGGGACTTCATGTCTATTTCGACCCTCCTGACCATTGCGACCATACGGCCAAACCGGCGCCAAATGCACCGATTTCAATGGTCTTCGAGTGGAGTATAGC
>JAJXXN010000175.1 GCA_021781075.1 Acidobacteriota bacterium
GCGAGAATGGTCGGATTGTGGACGGGATGCTGCTGGATTTTTATGACCTGGAGGGGCCGGCGGGCACGCCCATCCAGATGCTGGTTTACAGCTATCGCATCAGCGGCGTGGACTACGAGTGCTCACAGGACGTGAGCGCGTTGGGCGCGCAACTTGGCAAGATCAATGTGCGCGCCGGTTTTCCCTGCTCGGTGCGCTACCAGCCGGGGAAACCGCAGAACAGCATAGTGATAGCGGAAATCTGGAGCGGCCTGCGCGAGGGGCTGCCGGTGCTTCCTAATTATGACGCGCCCGACCCGTTGGACCTGAAATACACGCGTTGAGCGCCGACTGTTCAGCAATCGCACCGAGCCTATAAACTCGTTTTATGCATGTGCATGTGGCAAGCGCGGCCAACCGGAAGCAGACGCAGGCCGTACTGCAAATATCGCTGCTGCTCACACTTGGATATGTTGCGCTGACGTTTGTGGCCGGCCTGCGCGCCCATTCGCTGGCGCTCATTTCAGAGGCGGGGCACAACCTGTCGGATTTCCTGGCATTGTTGCTGAGTGTGGCGGCCGTCCACTTCCAGGGCCGCGCCGCCGATGCGAACAGGACGTACGGCTACCTGCGCGCGGAGGTGCTGGCGGCATTTGTGAATGCCTCCACCCTGATTGCGATTGCGCTCTGGGTTGCAGTGGCGGCGGCGCACCGGCTGGCGGAGCCGGTGACGGTGCATCCGCGGCTGATGATTCTGGTGGCGGCGGTGGGCGTGGCGATGAACGGCCTGGTTGCCGTGCTTCTTTGGCGTGTGGCGCGCGATGCCAACACCAAGAGCGCCTTCATCCACATGGCTGGCGACACGCTTTCGACGGCGGCGGTGATCGTGGGCGGCCTTCTCATCCGCCTGACCGGGCAGCAATGGATTGACCCGGTGCTGTCGCTGCTGATTGCCGCGCTGATTTTCTGGAGTTCGATCGGGATTGTGCGCGAGACCTTGAATATTCTCCTCGAGGGCACGCCCCACGGCCTTACCATCGAGAAGTTGCGCACGCGCATGTTGACCATCCATGGAGTGCTGGAGGTCCACGACCTGCACGCATGGAGTTTGGGATCGAACTCGCACGCATTGAGTTGCCATGTTACGATTGCCGACATTCCGCCCTCGGAGAGCGTGGCGATCTTGCAGCAACTGAACCGACTGTTGCAGGATGAATTTCACATTGCGCACACAACAATCCAATTTGAGCATTACACCTGTGTGGACAAGGACGGATGCGCGATGCCGTTTGAGGCATTCGCAGCCACCCACACGCACCACAGCCACAAGCATTGATCATCAGGAGGTCCAGTCGGGCGATGAGGAAGCCAGAAGCCAATTTTGTGTTTTGGATGGCGGTGGCCATCCTTTCGGTTCCACCATTCTTCGCGCAGGAGAAGAAGGATGCGGCGGCGCAGCAACCAGAAGTCCAGTTGAGCGCCGCGCAACTGGAAGCCCTGAGCGGCAGTTATGCGGCGAAAAGCGAACCGGATGAGCCGGACAATTTTTACCCGCGCGACGGGAAATTGTATTTCGAGTCTTACCGTGTGCCGCCCATGGCGCTGAAAGCGCTTTCGCCGACGGAGTTTGAGATTGAAAAATACAAGGCCACGGTGAAATTTTCGCTGGATGCCGGCGGTCATGCCGTGTCCGCGGCGCTATCACGTGAGCCGGGGAAGACGCTGGATCGAGTTGGCACCGCGCAGCACATTGAGTTCCCGGAGTACGCGCGGAGTGAGGCGATGATTCCCATGCGCGACGGCGTGAAGCTCCATGTGGTGATTGTTGCGCCGAAGCCGGGGACAAAGCTGGCGGAGAAACCACAGCCGATTATTCTGGAGCGCACACCATATGGCGTGGACTGGTTTGACGGGGAGACGATTTTCGGGATGCGGCCGGAGCTGGCGCGCGCGGGTTATATCTTTGTCGGCGGAGACATTCGCGGGCGCTACAAGAGCGAGGGCGAGTTCCGTTTGAATGCGCCGCTGGCCGCCGACCACACCAACCCGAAGAATGTGGACGAGAGCACCGATGCCTATGACACGGTTGCTTGGCTGGTGAAGAACGTGCCCAACAACAATGGCCGCGTGGGTGTTGTGGGCACAAGTTACGATGGCTTCACGGCGATTGAGGCCGGCATTGATCCGAACCCGGCGGTGAAGGCCATCAGCCCGCAGGCGCCGATGATCGACGCATGGATGGGCGATGATTTCTTCCACAACGGCGCCTTCCGCCAGAGTTACGGTTATGATTATGCGATTCTGACCGAGCTGACAAAGGAAAACAGCGAGGTGGATTACGGCAAGGACAAGGACGGCAAGCCGAAGGACGGGTTTGATTTTTTCCTGGAGCGAGGCTCCTTCGAGCGCGACGTGAAGGACTCGGGGATTCGCCTGCTGCCCTCATGGGAGCACTTTCTCGATCACCCGGCGTATGACGAGCTGTGGCAGTCACGCGGCGTTGAGAACACGCTGAAAAAGCTGGTTGTGCCGACGTTGAGCGTGGGCGGCTACTACGACCAGGAGGACATGTACGGCCCGCAGGAGGAGTATGCGACGCTTGAGCCGCTCGACACCAACCACATCAATTTTCTGGCGCTGGGCCCTTGGCGCCATGGCTCGTGGGCGCAGACTACACGCCACCTGGGCGCGCTCCAGTATGGAGAGCCCATCGGCCTAGAATTCCGGCGTGACATTGAGGCAAAGTTTTTTGCGAAGTATTTGAAGGACGAGCCCGGCTTTGACGTTGAGGACACGGTGAGCTTCCAGACTGGATCCAATGCGTGGAAGCGCTACTCGCATTTTCCACCGCTTGAGGCAACTGATATGCCACTGCACCTGGAGGGCGATGGCAAGGCAAGCTGGGACGACCCAAAGGCTGAGAGCAAGACGAGCTACGTGAGTGACCCGGCGAACCCGGTCCCGTACCGCGAGCGGCCGATTCAACCAACCTACGGGCCCGGCTCCAAATGGTACACGTGGCTGGTTGCCGACCAGCGATTCGTGGACGGCCGCAAAGATGTTGCGGTGTGGAAGCTGCCCGTGCTCAAGAAGGATTTGATCGTCACCGGCAATGTGATGGCCGACCTGTTCGCCTCGACCACCGGCTCCGACATGGATTTGGTTGTGAAGCTGATTGATGAGTACCCGGCCGATGACCCCGACCCTGCGATGCGCGGTTATGAACTGATGACCAATGCGGAGATCTTCCGTGGGCGCTATCTGCGCAGTTTTGAGAAGCCATCCGAGTTGCGGCCCGGCTCAGTGCACGAGTTCAAGTTCAGCCTGCATGGCGTGGACCACGTCTTCAAGGCGGGACACACGGTGATGGTCGAGGTGGAGAGCACCTGGTTCCCGCTCTATGACCGCAACCCGCAAACATTTGTGCCGAACATCATGAAGGCCGGCGCGGAGGATTTCAAGCCAGCGAGCATCACCATTCTCTCCGACCCCGGGCATGATTCGAGCGTGGTGCTCCCGGTGATGAACAGTTGCGACCATATTTCCTGTTTTTGATGGATGGACAGTGGCGCGCGGATTGCTTCGCGCGCCACGCGGAAACGCGATAAAATAAAGGCAATGGCAATGCACCAGCCCATCCCGGCGCTTTTGTAGCGGCACCCGCCGCCATTACCCCCGCCACGCCCGCATACCCCATGAATATTGAAATTTCCCATCCATCGCGCAAGTGCGCGGGGAGGAACCAACATTTGGCCGCCAGAGCGCGGTTGGAGACAAGAGATGCTGGACCGATTGGAACAGATGGAGAAGCGGTACGAGGAGCTGAGCGCGCAGATGAGCCAGCCCGAGTTGATCAACGACCACGAAAAGTACCAGAAGGCGGCTAAAGCGCGGCGCGAGATTGAAGAGACGGTTGAGAAGTACCGCGAGCTGAAGTCGGCACAACAGGGATTGTCGGATGCGCAGGCGATGCTTGCCGAGAATGATGCCGATTTGCGGGCCATGGCCGAGGAGGAGATTGCGGCACTGGGCCCGAAGATCCCCGTGCTGGAAGATGAGTTGAAGTTGCTGTTGTTGCCCAAGGACCCGAACGACGAGAAGAACGTGATTCTTGAAATACGCGCCGGCACGGGCGGCGATGAGGCGAGCCTTTTTGCGGCCGAGGTCTTCCGCATGTACCAGCGCTTTGCCGAACAACACAGGTGGAAGATTGAAATCCTATCCCTGTCGGAGTCATCGGTGGGCGGCTACAAGGAAGTCATTGCCATCATCGAAGGCGCACGCGTGTACTCGCAGATGAAATATGAGAGCGGCGTACACCGCGTGCAGCGCGTTCCCGAGACGGAGACGCAGGGTCGCGTGCACACCTCGGCAATCACCGTCGCCGTATTGCCGGAAGCCGAGGACGTTGACATCAAGATAGAAGCCAAGGACCTGCGCATAGACACGTTCTGTTCGTCGGGCCCAGGCGGGCAGTCGGTGAACACAACGTACTCCGCGGTGCGCATCACGCACATTCCGACCGGTACAGTAGTGAGCTGCCAGGATGAAAAGTCGCAGATCAAGAATCGCGAGAAGGGCATGCGCGTTTTGCGCTCGCGTTTGTATGAGCAGGAGATGGACAAACAGAACGCCGAGCTCGCCAAGGAACGCAAGCAGCAGGTTGGCAGCGGCGACCGCAGTGAGAAGGTTCGCACCTACAACTTCCCACAGAACCGTTTGACCGACCACCGCATTGGCCTTACGTTGCACCAACTCGACCTGATCATGGAAGGCAAGCTGCAGGTAGTGGTGGATGCGCTGGTTGCCCATTACCAGGCCGAGCAGTTGAAGGCAGAGGGTTCAAAAGCCGCGTGAGTGGCCCGATGACAGTGCACGGCCTGCTCGCCTGGGGCGAGGAGCGATTGCAGAATGCGTCGCGCTCGCCATCGCCGCGGAAGGATGCGGAGTGGCTGCTTCGCCATGTGCTTGCCCGCGACGCGGCATGGCTACTGACGCACGGCGCGGACGCGGTAGAGGAGGATGCGGCGCAGAGATTCGCAACGTTGGTCAGGCAGCGCGAGACCGGCGAGCCGATGCAATACATCCTTGGCGAGTGTGAGTTTTTCGGGATGCCGTTCCGCGTCATGCACGATGTTCTCATTCCGCGGCCGGAGACGGAGCACCTGGTCGAGCGGGTGATTGAGATTGCGGCCGCATTTGATTCACCGCGAATTCTTGACGTTGGCACCGGCTCCGGCGCAATCGCAATCGCAATCGCAAAGCAACTGCGGCATGCGCAGGTAACGGCAACAGACCTCTCCAAAGGCGCGATTGCAGTGGCGCGTGAGAACGCTGCGCGCAACGGCGCAAAGCTCCGTTTTCTCCAGGGCGACCTGCTCGAGCCTGTCTCGGGCGAACAATTCGAGATTATTGCAAGCAATCCGCCGTATGTGCCCAGTGAAGAGAAGGCGCTGTTGGCCGTCGAGGTGCGCGACCACGAGCCGGAACTTGCGCTCTATGGTGGCGCGGATGGATTGGATATTTACCGCCGCCTGATTCCAGCGGCGCAGGCGCTATTGGTAGGTGGCGGGTGGCTGCTTGTCGAAATGGGTTTCGGCCAGGCGGAAAAAATCAGCGCGATGATGATTGAGTCGGGATTCGTGGAGGTCCATGCGGCCAAGGATTTGCAGGGCATCGAGAGAATTCTTTGCGGCAGAAAAAAGGGGCGCGAGTAAACCGCGCCCCTTCTGCTTGAGGGTTGAAATTACAACTGGCCGATGTAAACCCCATAGGGCCCCAGCTCGATCTTGCTGAGCGATTGCGGGTCGGCGGCGTGGGCCTTGAGCAATGTTTTAGGCGCGCTGTTGCCGGCGGCGGAGAGGTCCACCGTTTGCGCATCGGCGGTCATGTTGCAGACCACAACCACCACCCCCGTGGCGGATTTGCGCTCCCAGCTCAGCACGCCCGGGTTGTTGACGTCGAGCATGATGTTCTCCCCGTTGGCGACCGCGTCGTTGGTCTTCTTGAGCGCGATCAGCTTCTGGTACCAATGGAAGAGCGAGTTGGGGTCGGCCTCTTCCGCCTTGGCGTTGATGGTTGTGTAATTTGCCGGAACCGGCAGCCACGGCGTGGCATTGGAGAAGCCGGCATTCTTAGAGTCGTCCCATTGCATCGGCGTGCGTTCGCCGTCGCGCCCCTTGTACTTGGGCCACATCAAAATCCCGACCGGGTCCTTGACGTCCTCCTTGCGTGTGGGCGGCGTGGTCTTCATGCCGATCTCGTCACCGTAGTAGAAGAGGGCCGCCCCGCGCGTTGTGAAGAGGAGGGTTGAAATCACGCGTTGGATATCGTTGTCGTGCACACCGTCGCCGAAGCGGGCGTCAAGGCGCGGGTTGTCGTGGTTGTCAAAGACAATCAGCGGCGGGTTGCCGTTGAGGTCGTTTTCAGCCTCGGTGATTTTTTTGCGGAAAATCGCAGCGTCCAGCTTGTGCGTCTCAAGGCCGATCTGCGTGTCCATGGGAAGCTGGAACTCGGGCTTTTGCGGCGTGCCATAGAGCTTGGCGAGTGCGGCAATGTTGGGCACGTACGTCTCCCCGACGAAGAGATGCGTGCCGGGGAATTTGTTGGAGGGGTAGGCGTCGGAGGCGGCGCGCATCTCCTGCATGACGTCGTCCACCTGGGGCAGGAACTCGGTTTTCTTCCCGTCGGTCTGCTTGTCGCCGGCGGCGTTGATGATGATGTTGCCATCCTTGTCGCGGACGTAATCCTCATCGGCGAGCGTGGGGTCCTCAAAGAGCGTGGTGATGGCGTCGAAGCGGAAGCCGGCAACGCCGTGCTTGTACCAGAAGCGCATGATGTTCTTGAATGCTTCGTGGACCTTGGGGTTGTCCCAGTTCAGGTCGGGCTGCTGAATATAAAACTTGTGATAGTAGTACTGGCGGGTTGTGGGGTCCCACTGCCAGGCGGAGTGGCCGAACTCGCTGAGCCAGTTGTTTGGCGGTTCGCCCTGGCTGGTCGCGGTTTCTCCCTTGCCGTCGCGCCAGACGTACCAGTCGCGGTAGGGGTTGGTCTTCGAGGATTTTGACTCAAGGAACCATTTGTGCTGGTCCGAGGTGTGGTTCATCACCATGTCCATCATGATGCGGATATTGCGCTTTTTTGCCTCGGCAACCAGGCGGTCAAAGTCGGCGAGCGTACCATATTCCGGCGCGATGTTTTCGTAATCGGAGATGTCATAGCCGAAGTCGGCAAGCGGCGAAGGATAGCAGGGCGCGATCCAGATTGCGTCAATGCCAAGCTCCTTGAGGTAGTCGAGGTGCGCGGTGATTCCATTCAGGTCGCCGATGCCGTCGTTGTTTGTGTCCTGGAAACTGCGCGGATAGATCTCGTAGATGACGGCATTCTTCCACCAATCCTTGAGATGAGCGGAATCCTGTGCAGTTTGTGCTTGCAGAGAGCTTCCCAGCAATGCCATGGCGATAAATGACATGGCAAAGATGAGTGGACGAAGTGCGGTGCGGTTCATGCGATACTCCTTTGAAATTGCGGAAATGTGCAGCAGTTTGTGTACGAAGGAATTGAGCGTGTTTGATGAACAAGCTATCACAAATGAGCCTGCTTTGTAGAGGCGATTATGGGCGGAGCAGACGGCCAAAATCAATGGCGAAGTGCGGCTTCTTCCAGGTGCCATCAATGTTGATGGGGACAAACGTGCCGGCTCCATCGCGGCTGACTGCGCCTTCAAAGGTTTTCAGCAGTGAGCTTTTCCAGCCGGTGGTCATCTGCGAGAGTTTCGCGTCAAGTTTTGCCGTGCCGCTGAATTGTATTGCGCCACCATCGAGCAGGTAAGTCCCATTGAAGTTCATCTGCGCGCCGGGAACCTGATAGTTGAGGTTGGGCAGTTTGAGAGCCCCGTTTTGGATTGTGAAATCACCGTTCATTGTCGAGAGGATTGAGTTCGGGTCGGTGGATGGGATGGCGTCCGGCTTGCCCTGCCCGCGCAGGCTCAACTCGCAGACCTTCCCCTGGATGCTTGCGTTGCTGAAAAGCGCATTGTCCAGTTGAAAGTTGCCGTCGATGCCCATGCGCAGGTGCAGTGGCATAGGCCCGGGAGGCAGATGAAAGGTGGCCGTGAAGGCGAGGTCGCCGACCATCATAGTCCCCGGCTTGCTGCCGGCCAGTGTGAGGAAGTCCTCCACGCGATCAGTGCCCATCGATGCGGTCGTGAGCAGAATATCGTGGCCTTGCGCCGAGCCTCCGGAAGTGACGCGGAGGATATCCCCATGGACCTTGAACGCGGAGCGGCCAAGTGTCGCGGTTACATCCTCAAGATGCGTGTCGCCATCGGTTGCGTCCACGCGCGCGCTGAAGCGGGTTCTCAATGCCTCCGAGTTGCCGAAATGCGTGAGCCGGAAGTCGGGGGTGGTGGTGATGCCATTCACGCTGAGTTGCCGCAGGGTTCCGTCGTAATGGCCGCTCGAATCCAAAGAGCCGGCAATGCCTTTGAAGACTGCGAGGTTGGCGCGCACAAGCTGGTAGTTGCCTTCAAGGCGCGAGCCGCCCCAGTCGCCGCTTTGCCAAGGCCCGAAGCTGCCCGAGGTTTTTACAATCCCGTCGGGGCGCGGAATGCGCAACGATGCGTCGAATTGCATTGGCTGGCCGGGGGCCACATGGTTGATGTTGAGCGTGTCGATGGAATAGTCCTGCGGAAGCTTGCCGGGCTTGTCGGTCTCGAGAATGAGCACGGCGTTGCGGAAATTGATTTTGTCAATTTGAAAATCAAGGGCTGTGGCGGCGGGGCTGCGTGGGTTTTGTGTTGGAGGCTTGAGGATGAAGCGCGCGTGTGGCGGAAGGTCAATGCGCGCGCCATCAACGTTGATGAGTGGAATGAGTACGGTGCCCTGGTTGCGAGCCAGCATCCAGGCCAACTCCGTCAGATGGAGGCCGGTATGAAAATGGAAGCGGTTGAGCGCGATCATGGGCTGCGCGGCCGGCACATCCGTGGAGGGCCAGATGCGCAAGCCGCGCCCCTCGGCCTCCAACCCGCGCAGAAGCGAGAGGTGCAACTCGTCCAGTTCAACACGGGCGTGAAAGCGCGAGGCCAGTGCGGCGACGATGCGGGCATTCAGCATCGGCTCAATGCGATGCAACTGCCGCGAGGCCCAGAAGAAGATGGATGAAGCCAGAAGCAGGACAAGGGCGATGAAGGCGGATAAAACATTATGGCGCCGCAGAAATCCCATTGAGTCCCAGCTCCCATCCATCAGGATTGCCGAATCCGGCGGGAAAATCAACTTGCGTAAAGGGGTGAAGATGTTTACCCTTCGCCTATGAAAAGGTTGAGCCGGCAGCAACGCGAGGCAATCGGCGAGGCGGCGCGCAAACGCGTGGCGCGGCGCGGTCACAGTGAATTGAAAACGAGCCGCGCAACGCCGGCGTTGCAATTGCTCACGCGCTCCATGCGCGGGCGCGTGCCGGATCTGGTTGCGCTGAAATACCAGCGCATGAAGGAGTCGCCCTTTGGATATTTTCGCGGCGCAGCGCCTGTGATGGCCGCCGACCTGGCCGCACTGCCGAACACCGGTTTGATTGCGCAGCTATGCGGCGATGCGCATGTGCGCAATTTGGGCGCATATGCCGCGCCCGATGGCCGGCTGGTTTTTGACATCAACGACTTCGACGAAACCATTCCCGGCCCGTTTGAGTGGGAGTTGAAGCGCATGGCAGCTTCCCTTGTGCTTGCCGGCCACGAGGCCGGCCACAGGAATGGCGGCGCGCAGGCGGCGGCCTATGCGTTTGTCAGCAGCTATGTGAAATTGATGCATGAGCTTGCCGAGATGCCGCTGATGGATGCGAGCCGCTGGCAGGTGCATCGAATCGGAGATGTGACCCCGGTGCATGCGGCGCTCTTCAAGGCCGAGCGCGCAACCCCGCGGCACACGCTCGGGCAATTGACGGTTGGCGGTGGCGGAAAAAAAGAGGCGGCGCGAAAATTCCGTGCGCAGAAACCGGTGCTGTGGCGAGTAGGCGGCAAAGAGGCGCGCGCGGTGTTGGCCAGCCTGGCCGGTTACTTTCTCCGCCTGCAACCGCAGCGCCAGCATCTGCTCTCCATGTACAAGCCGGTGGATGTCGCCTTCAAGGTTGTGGGCACCGGCTCAGTGGGGCTGCGGGATTATTGCATTTATTTTGAGGGCAACTCGCCGAATGCGAGTGGAGAAGCCGACCCGCTTTTTTTGCAGGTCAAGGAGGAGCCCGCTTCCTGTTACGCACCCTATTTGAAAAAGCCACGAGTGCCAAGACACAACGGCCAGCGGGTGGCGGAGGGCCAGCGCGCCATGCAGGTGCAAACAGACCCGTTTTTAGGATGGACGGAGCTTGAGGGGCGCGATTATCTGGTGCGCCAGTTGAACGACCACAAGGGCTCGATTGAGATGACGGACCTTGAGGGCGCGGGGCTCAACGCCTATGCGGAGCTGTGCGGCGAGCTGCTTGCCCGCGGCCATGCGCGCTCAAGCGACCCGCTGGTTTTGAAGGGCTACCTTGGCGAGGGCCATGGATTCGCCGAGGCCATCACGGAGTTCGCGCTGGCTTATGCCGAGCGCACGGAAAAAGATTGGGAAGAGTTGAAGACGGCGCAGCGCGCCAGGTAGCCCGCAAAAAAAACGCCCCGCAAGGTTGTTCCCCGCGGGGCGAATCATTTTTCTTGGTCAAGGATGCTGCGTGCCGGGCGCGCCCTGGTTCTCATCCTTTGCCGGCGGCAGCGCCCCCGGGAAGATTCCATCGAGCGGTGCCTTCATCTGGTCTTCCTTGTCTGGCTGCGGCAAGGGCTTGCGCGGCAGCATCTGGTCGCGCTGCGCCGCGTTGTAGAGGAAGATGGCCTCGACGACCGCAATCTGCTTCAGGTCGGCCGGCTGCAACCGCTCATACACATCTTCATTCGAGTGGTGAGTGCGGCTCTCGTAGTCGAGCATCTCCTGGATGAACTGGAATCCGGGGACGCCGACCGCGTCGAAGCTCAAGTGGTCGGTGCCGCCAGTGTTTTTGTTGGTCACCGTGGTCACGCCAAGGTCGTTGAGCGGCGCCATCCACTGCGCAAAGATCGGGCCGATGGCGGTGTTGCCCTGGGTGTAGATGCCGCGGATGCGCCCAGAGCCGTTGTCCACATTGAAGTAGGCGCTCACCAGTTTCTGCTCTGGCTTCAACTCCAGCGGCCCGGTGGCCTTGCGCATGAACTCGGGCAGCCGTTGCTGGTCGGGCGCGGTGGAGAGCGGAGCCGAACCATAGTGGTCGCGGCAGTAACCGCGCGAGCCGAAGAGGCCCTCTTCCTCGCCGGTCCAAAGCATGCTGCGGATGGT
>JAJXXN010000009.1 GCA_021781075.1 Acidobacteriota bacterium
TGTACGGCTCCATCTTCCGGCGCGTGGTCCCGGTCAGCAGCCCCTCCGTCGCCGAGATGACCAAGCTGCTTGAAAACATTTATCGCTGCGTCAATATCGCGCTGGTCAACGAGCTCAAGCAGCTTTGCATGCGCATGGGGATTGACATTCATGAGGTCATCGACGCGGCCAAGACGAAGCCCTTCGGCTTCCAGGCTTTTTACCCGGGGCCGGGACTGGGCGGGCATTGCATCCCGATTGACCCGTTTTATCTGAGTTGGAAGGCAAAACAATTCGACTTCAGGACGCGGTTCATTGAGATTGCGGGCGCCATCAACACCGACATGCCCTACTTCGTGATTGACCAGGTGGCTGATGCGCTGAACAACCACGCCAAGGCGCTGAAAGGCGCGAAGATTCTGGTGCTGGGGCTTGCTTACAAAAAAGACATTGACGACCTGCGCGAGTCCCCTTCACTGACCATCATTGAACTGCTGCGCGAGAAGGGTGCATTGGTCAGCTACAACGACCCATTTTTCCCAACGGTCGGCCGCGGGCGCCACTATGACCTGAACATGAGCAACACGCCGCTTGAGAACCTCGGCCAATATGACGCCGTGGTCATAGTCACGGACCACTCCAGTTACGATTTCAAGCGCATTGTGGAGGAATCAAGACTGGTTGTGGACACACGCAACGCGACCAAGGGGATTGTTTCAGGGAAGATTGTGAAGTGCTGAAAAAGCCGTGGCGGCTGCGCGCGACAAACCCTCCCTCCATGTTGTACAGTCAATTGTTCGCATTATGTGGATACCTGAACTCACTCTGGCTGAACCGGCGCCGTTCCCTTTGATGGGGCGGATACTCTTCGCACTCATCCTTCTCACATCCCTGGCTCTCTTTTGGAACCGCTTCGGCGTGGTGCTGGGCAAGATTCTGGCCTCGAAAAAAGACGCCAACTTCCAGCTTGCCCCGCTTGGCCGCCGCCTCTGGGAGTTTTTCAGCCAGGTTCTCTTGCAGTCGAAGGTCATCCGCGAACGGCCCATCCCGGGCCTCGCCCACGCCTTTGTCTTCTGGAGCTTTCTGGCCTTTGCGCTGGTCACCATCAACCATTGCGCCACGGCCTTCGGGGCCGGCTTCCTCTCGCCCGATGGTATTTTCGGTCGCGCCTATTTTTACTTTGCCGCCTTCTTCGCCATCTTTTGCGCCGTCGGCATCAGTTGGCTTTTTATTCGTCGCTTCTTCCTGCGGCCAAAATGGTTTGGTTCGCATCTCAGCTATGAATCGGGCTTCATCGCCTTTCTCATCTTCACCTTGATGGTCACTTATCTTGCGGCCTTCCTTGTGCCCGCCGCAAGCACCGCCGCAACCGCGCTGTGGTGGGCGCACTCGCTGGCGCTTTTCATCTTTCTGCCGCTGATTCCGCATACCAAGCACCTGCACCTGGTGATGAGCCCGGCGACGGTTTTCCTCTCCCGCGGCGGCTTCAGCCAAATTCCCGCACTGGTTGGGGATGAAGACTTCGGCCTGGTTGCGGGAACTGATTTGACGCGGCTGGCCAGCCTGCAGGCCTACTCCTGCGTGGAATGCGGGCGCTGCATGGAACATTGCCCCGCGGCCAACAGTGACAAGCTGCTCAACCCGAAGGAGATTGTGCTCGGCCTGCGCAGCTACCTGAACGAGTTTGGCCCGCGGAGTGAAGAACCGCTGCTGGGAAAATTCAACTCACAAGAGGCCGTCTTCCAGTGCACCACCTGCGGGGCCTGCGAGTTCCAGTGCCCGGTCGGCATCGAGCACCTGCCGCTGATTGTGGGACTCCGGCGTGGCGCGGTCAACACCGGCGCGTGGGAGGACGACCACGGTGGCAAGCTATTCCTCGCCCTCGAACGCGGGACGAACGCACTGGGCATGAGCGCCAGCGAGCGGGACAAATTCATTGACAAGGAACAACTGCCCATCTTTGACGGCACGCAGGAGTATTGCCTGTGGCTTGGCTGCATGGGTGGCTACGACCCCAAGGGACGCGAGATCATCAGCGCCTTTGCCCGCGTGATGAACCATCTGGGGACCAGCTTTGGCGTGCTGCGCAAGGAAAAATGTTGCGGTGACCCGGTGCGGCGGCTCGGGAATGATCTTGTCTACCAGACCGTTGCGGAGGCTAACCTGGAGAACTTTGCCGCGACCGGCGTGAAAAAGGTTGTCTCCATCTGCCCACATTGTGTGCGCACCATCCAGGAGGATTGGAAGGAGTTCGGGACGCCGCCGGAAACGGTGGAGCACCACAGCGAGTTTATGGCGCGTCACGCCAGCCAACTTGGCGACAAGAGTGATGAGACTGTGGTTTATCACGACCCCTGCTACCTGAGCCGTTACCGCGGCGCACTGGAGGAGCCGCGCGCGGTGATCGCCCATGCGGCCAACCTTGTGGAGGCGCCACGCTCCCATGAGCGCAGCTTCTGTTGCGGCGCAGGCGGAGGCTTGGCCTTCATCGGCGAAGAGCAGGGTGAGCGCATCAGCCATCTGCGGGCGGCGGAATTGATAGCGACCGGCGCCGACACCATCGGCACCGCCTGCCCTTTCTGCAATTCCATGTTCCGCGACGCCCTGACGACGAACCCGGCCCTGACCGCGGGCCGAGCCAAGCCGCCGGAGCTGGTCGACATTGCCCAGCTGATTGCCAGCCGTTTACCCGGGCGTGATGCGGTTCACAGCGCTCCAATACAAAAATGATTCAATCAATCCAGGTGCATTTTTTATGAAGATTATTGTTGCCATCAAACAGGTGCCCGACCGCGATGCGCC
>JAJXXN010000041.1 GCA_021781075.1 Acidobacteriota bacterium
AACATCCCCCGCATCACCAACTCGCCCGCAGCATTCTTATTCACCACCGTCTGCACATACACAATCTGCGGCAACATCTTCCCAAAATGTTCGCTCGCATAATTCAGCACCCGTCGCACCGGAGTATCGGCGCGCCCCATCATGCGCTCCATCCCATACACCGCGCCCAGAAAATGGGAACGATGAATCCCCATCACCCCGCCGGTCCCAATAAAAATATTCTTCGACCCATTGGCCATCCCCACCACCTCATGCGGTACCACCTGGCCAATCGACAAAATCAGATCATGCCCCCCATCGCGCAGCAGCTTATTCACCTGCGCCGGCCACGAGTAATCCAGCTTCCCCTCGCTCACCTCCTGCATGAACTCGCCCGGAACCTCACCCAGCGTCACAATGTCATTGCGCCAGTCGTGCACCCGAAACAACTCCCGTGGAGTCTTCCCGAACATCGTCGCAATCTGCGCATCGGGCATCGCCGTATGCGTCCCCAGCGCCGGCAGCACATCGGTCAGCGCCTCGCCATAAAACTCCCACGCCATCTCCGTCAGCTCACCGGCCTTCGAATGAAACCGCGTGAAATCCGGCGGAACCGCGAGCACTTTCTTCCGCTCGCCCAACTTAGCAAGAGCCTCATGCAGTCCCGCACGAATCTCCGCCCCCGACATCTCCGTCTCCGCCGACCCTGCCGCAAAAAATAAACTCATAGCCGCATTATTCTACTTCTCCTCCGCCGCGCAAAACTCCTATACTTACTCGCAATGAGCTCCACCGCGCCCATCTCCGCGAAGCATCTCTCACTCCTCATGTCATTGGGCGGCGGCATTGCCATCGCGGCGCTCATCCCGGCCGCCAATCCCCACCGCAAAACCATCGCGTTCGCTGTCTTCACCTTGGGCGTCGTCATCATGTTCGCCTCTCACCTCTGCCTGATCTATGGCATCAAACACCACCAATTCGACGACAAAGAGGTTGAAAGGCTTCACCTGAACACAAAGTCCGTCCTTTGGACCGCGCTCCACGGCTGCGTGTCGATCACTGCGCTAGTCTTCCTCATCGTCCCCTTGCTTTGGGAGAACCTGCACAGCTTGCGTCCTGTCGGGTTCGCCGCCCTGACGCTCTCCAGCACCCTGAACCTGGTCAAATCTTCGGCAGCCACTCCTGCCGCCGCGCAGCTCTCACTCCCCGCCCCTTCCGCTCCCATCAACTCCAATCACTGGGGCCAATCCTAGCCTTCTCTCTCCTCCCAATATGCCTCCCTCCACCGCGGCTCGCATAGAATGACACTTGCAGCCAGCGCACCGAGAGGTAGTCCCCCTTGACCGACCGCATCGCCCCCACCCCCGAACTCCTCTCCACCCCCGCCTTCCACGCCCGCGTACACGCCCTCTCCCCCCGCGTCGCCGTATTCGACTGCGATGGCACCCTCTGGTCCGGCGACGCCGGCTCCTCCTTCATGCGCTGGACCATCGAAACCGGCCTCATCTCCCCCGAACAAATCTCCTGGCTCAACGCTCGCTACGAAGGCTACAAGCGCGGCACCGTCTCCGAACTCGCCATCTGCGGCGAGATGGTCCAGGTCTACCGCGGCCTCTCCGTCGACACCCTCCGCCGCGCCGCCGCCGACTTCTTCCGCACCCACATCGAACCCAACATCTTCCCCGAACTCGCCACTCTCATCACCCAACTCCAGCGCAACGGCTGCGACATCTGGGCCGTCAGCTCCACCAACGACTGGGTCATCGAAGAAGGAGTCCGCCGCTTCAATATTCCCGCCAACCGCGTCCTCGCCGCCCGCGTCGAATCGCACAACGGCCTCATCACCGACCGTCTCATCCACGTCCCCACCGACGAAGGCAAAGTCGAAGCCCTCCGTCGCGTCAACATCACCACACCCCACGCCGTCTTCGGTAACTCCGTCCATGACGCCGCCATGCTCTCCATCACGCTGAACAACCGCGGCGCCTTCCCCGTCAACCCCTCTTCCGATCTCCTCACCCGCAGCGCCGCCGAAGGCTGGCCCGTCTACTTCCCAGCCTCCGTTGCCCCCTGAAATCTCACTCGCGCGCAACCGTCTCACGCCACACGTAACCCCATCAGTAATCGGATCCCCATCCCCATGCGTCTACACTCATAGACAGACGTGAAAGAGCCGATTCGCAAATTGAACGAACATCGACCGGTCCCAGCCGCCAAGCCCTTGCGCCGCGTCGTTGCCGCCCTGATCCTGCGAGGCGAAGGCCCCGAGCGCGAGATCTTCATCTGCCAGCGCAACGCCGACCAACCCATGGGCCTCAAGTGGGAGTTCCCCGGTGGCAAAATTGAGCCCGGCGAATCCTCCGTCGAAGCCCTCGCCCGCGAACTCTCCGAAGAACTCGGCATCGACGCCACCATCGGCGATCGCATCACCTCAGTCCGCCATACCTACCGCAACGGCGGAGCCATCGAAATCGAGTTCTTCCTCGTCCGCGACTACCGCGGCGAGCTCACCAACAAAATCGCCATCTTCGAGCAGATGCTCTGGAGCTCCATAGTCCGTCTCCCCGACTACGACTTCCTGGCCGCCGACCACACCCTCATCCGCGACCTCGCCGACGGCAAGCTCCTCTAGTTCCCCACAACCGCGCCTGCCACCTGGTGCAACTGCTGCCACACCATCACCACCGTCAACCCCACCACAATCACCGTCGTCGCATACGCCACCACGTTGAACCAATGCGAGTTCGTATGCTTGCCCATCAGCGACTTGTTATTCACCAGCTTCAGCATGAAATACAGCA
>JAJXXN010000188.1 GCA_021781075.1 Acidobacteriota bacterium
AAACCGGAATCTCCTTTTCGTCCTCGGCGGCCAGGGCGGCGTCAGATTTTGGCCAGCTTTGGCGCAGAACAGGGCCGGATTCGCCTAGCTCCTCCCACAGTTCCGCGGAGAGAAATGGGGCAAAGGGAGCGAGCAGGAGAACCAGCGTCCGCATAATCTCAGCTATGACCGCAGGATTAACTTCTCCTGAAGCCATTGAAGCATCAGCGGACACTATCATATTCACCAATTCCATGATGGCGGCAATGCAGGTGTTGAAGTGCCAACGGCCTTCAAAGTCCTGCGTTATCTTCGCGATGGTCTGGTGCAACTTGCGTAGCAATTTTGATTCGGCTTCTGGCAGTACATTTTGAGGATCAGAATGCAGCACTATATGAACCGGTGTTTCATTTCTTACACTCTGCACTATTGGTGCATATTTTGTGACCAGCCGCCAAACGCGCCCAAGGAAGCGGCTGACACCGGCGACGCCATCCTCCTGCCAGTCAAGGTCGCGGTCGGGCGGCGCGGCGAAGAGCGCGTACATCCTGGTCGCGTCGGCTCCATAGCGGGCGACCATGTCATCGGGCGAAACCACGTTCCCCTTCGATTTGGACATCTTCGCGCCGTCCTTGATCACCATGCCCTGCGTGAAGAGGCGCGTTGCCGGCTCGTTGTTCTTGATGAGGCCAAGGTCGCGCATCACCTTGGTCCAGAAGCGCGAATAAATCAAATGCAGAATCGCGTGCTCCACGCCGCCGATGTACTGGTCGATTGGGAACCAGTACTGCGCCGTCGCGGGGTCAAAGGGTTGCTGCGAATTTTTCGCGCTGGTGTAGCGATAGAAATACCAGCTCGAATCAACAAAGGTGTCCATGGTGTCGGTTTCGCGCCGCGCCTTGCCGCCGCACTTGGGGCATTTTGTGTTCACGAAGCCAGGAACGCGGCTGAGCGGGGAGCCTCCCTGCTGTGTGATTTCAATTTTCTCGGGCAACAGGACCGGCAACTGATTGTCCGGGACCGGGATGGGCTCATCACCACAGCCTGATTCGCAGTACACCATGGGGATGGGCGTACCCCAGTAGCGCTGGCGGCTGACGCCCCAATCTTTCAGGCGGTAAGTGACTTTTGCCTCGCCAAAATTTTTCGCCGCGGCAATCTCCTGCAGCTTCTTCTGCGCGGCCTCACAGCTCAACCCCGAAAATTCGCCGGAGTTGACAAGCACGCCTTCCTCCGAGCAAAACGGCAGTGCCAGGCTCTCTTCACTTGTTTCCTTTGGCGCAATGACCTGCCGGGTTTCAATCCCGTACTTGGTGGCGAACTCGTAGTCACGTTCATCGTGCGCGGGGACGCTCATGATGGCGCCGGTGCCGTAATCCATCAGGATGTAATTGGCAACCCAGATGGGGACTTTTTCTCCGTTGTAAGGGTTGACGGCAAACTTCCCCGTCGCCACCCCGTGTTTATCAATCGCGCCCACGTCGCCCGATTCGCGCGCCTTCTTCTGCTCTTCCAGCAGCGCGTCCACTTGAGCCTTGAGCGCCGCATCGTGGCCGCAAAACTCAATGACCAGCGGATGCTCGGGTGCAAGTTGCACGCTGGTAGCACCGAAGATCGTATCCACCCGCGTGGTAAAGACGCGTATCTTTGTCGCCGCCCCGCCATCGAGCGTGAAATCAACCTCCGTGCCCTCGCTCCTGCCAATCCAGTTTCGCTGCATGGTGCGGACTTTTTCGGGCCAGCCATCGAGTTGGTCGAGTCCCTCAAGCAGTTCCTCGGCATAAGCGGTGATGCGGAAGAACCACTGGACCAGGTCGCGCTGCTCGACGAGGACCTCTTCGTGACGCCAGCAGCAGCCGTTGACCACCTGCTCATTGGCAAGGACAGTTGCGCACTCGCGGCACCAATTGACCTTGCTCTTTTTGCGGTACGCCAGGCCCCGCTCGTACATGCGCAAAAAGAACCACTGGTTCCAACGGTAGTACTCCGGCAGGCAGGTGGCTACTTCGTTCGCCCAATCGTAGGCGAGGCCGGCGCGCTCCATCTGCCGCTTCATGGCGGCAATGTTGGAGAGCGTCCACTCGCGCGGCGGGGTGTTGTTTTTGAGCGCGGCATTTTCCGCGGGGAGGCCGAAAGCATCCCAGCCCATGGGGTGGAGTACGTTGTAACCCTTCATCCACATGGAACGCGCCAAAGCGTCGCCAATCGAATAGTTGCGGACGTGGCCCATGTGCAACTGCCCGCTCGGGTACGGCAGCATCTCGATTACGTAGTATTTCGGTTTGCCGCAATCGGGTGGTTCAGCGGCATAAATATTCGGGTCAGCCGCCCATTTTGCCTGCCACTTTGGCTCAATCACCGCAGGGTCGTATCGGAGTTCTTTTTCTTCAGACATAGCAGTAATAGTTTAAACGGGTGCATGATGAAGGACAAAAATGCCCATCCGGCAGCCCGCAGGATGGGCATTTGCAACCATTTGCCTTGGAGGGCAAATTTTTACCTGTTGTTAGCAATCTTCTGTGGCATCAGATGCGAATCTGAATGCACAATGCGACTTGTTTTGTGTTTTGCGGCCTTCGTGTCTTTATTTGTATTGAGTCAAACCACCAACGCCCAGGAATACTCCGCCATCAGTTATATGCGGATAGCGGCCCAGGTGGCGCGCAACCTGGATCGCCCCACCCTGGACGACTATTATGGCTGGACGATCAGTGCGGGCAGTTGGCATGAATCCCTCAATGACGCGCTGTTTGGCCCTTTTCTTGCCGCGCAGGAGGAATCTCCCACCCACACGATGAGCTGCATCATCAAGCAGTTCACAAATAATGACGTGGTTTGCGTCTACTTTAACGGGCAAAGCGCCTATGGTTATGCGGCGCTGAAAGCCGACGTCGGCCATCATTTCACGGTGGATGAGGTGAAGGGCGCCTACAAGCCGATGAGCGCGGATTTGCTGGAAAAGCACGAGGGCACTGCCGCAACCGGGGGCGACAAGAACAACGGGGAGGGCGCCTCGCCGTTGCAGGATGCGGATGCGGTGCGCGCGGCCGCGGCCATCGCCTACAATCTGCAACACGATTCACTGGATTACTTCAACGGGTTCATCCTCCACAACGATGCGTGGCACAATGCGCTGCAAGACAGCCTCTTTGGGGCATTTCTTGCGGCACAGGATGAAAAGCCGGGGCGTCAGTTGGTGTGTGTGATGTCGGAACTCTACAACGATGCCACATGCGTTTATTTTCAGGATTGGGATGCGTATGGGTATGTGTCGCTGAAGGTTGACTCCGGCCACAAATACACCGTGGAGGAGGTCAAAGCTGCGTACAGGGCGGTGACACCCGCGCTTCGTCAATTCCCAGCCGGGAAAGGGAAAATCAAAATCATCGAGGGGCAGTACGAACTGGACAATAAAACCATGATCCCGGCGGACATCATCACGGAAGGCGCATCCTGAAAACTGGTGCACAGGTGCATCCCGGCCTGCTCCGGCGTCTTACATTACGTGCATGCGCCGCACTGTTGATAAATTATTTGTCCACATAGCCCATGGACGCCAATTGATGCTGAAACAGGAAAAAAGTGGCGCCGCCGAGCACGGCCAGTGTAGCAACCACCAGCCAGCCCTTGGCGCTCAATTTCCCCGGCGCCTTGAGCAGAAACGTATTATTCGTTGTCATGCTTGGAAAGATGAACGCCAGAATCCCCAATAAAACCAACGGTGGCGAGATGAATGCAAACTGCCCGGCGAAGGAAATCTCCTGCGCATGCTCCTGCGCTTCTTTGAGCGGTATAAAGATCGAAAAGTAGCCGGCCAGCAATCCCATCACAAAAATCAACACGCCCTGCAACCGCGAGCCTTCAGGTAAACTCATCTGCATTTTCCTTTCGTGACCTTGATTCTATTCAAACCGGGTTGAATTGGCGACCACAAAATCCGGCATCTTCTCTTACTTCACCAACGCCCACAGCGCCCTCACATTTTTGATTTCATCGTCGGGCGAGTCGACCGGCGTCTCGGCTACGAAGGCGGAGTGCGCAAAGCGTTTGTCATTGAGCAACCGACGGAAGGGTTCCAGGCCCATGGTGCCTTCTCCAATGTGCTCATGGCGGTCAAGCTTTGAGCCGCGCGCGGCTTTTGCGTCGTTGCAGTGCCACACTTTGACGGCTTCAAAGGTGACGGTGGTGGCAATTTGTTTCATGGTCTCCTCGTAGCCATCGGGAGTAACAAGGTCGTACCCCGCTACGTGTGTGTGGCATGTGTCAAGGCAGACACCCATCGGGGCGACCGGCCTCAAACGCGCCACCAGTTCTGCAACCTGATCAAAGCTGCCGCCGAGGCTGAACTCCGCGCCAGCCGTGTTCTCAATCAAGATTTCAAAGCCGGTTCCCTGCCACGACAGGCCGTCAATGGCACGCTCGATGGAATCCGCCGCGCGCGTCAGCCCCTCCTCGCGCGTCAGGCCCTTCCAGGAGCCGGGATGGAGAACGAGCGCCTCGGAACCATACGCAAGAGCACGTTCAATTTCTCCGCGAAACGCCGCCACGCTCTTCTCGCGAATCTCATCCGATTGCGCACAGACGTTGACCAGGTAACTGGTGTGAATCACCAGCGGGCCGACGTCGTGCTTCTTGCGCAGCTCGCGCATGCGTTCCGCCTGCTCGGGCTTTACCTTCGGCGCCCGCCACATGCGGGGGCTCGATGAAAAAATCTGAAATGTGTTGGCGCCAATCTCCACCGCGCGCTCGACGGCATTGGACGCGCCGCCCGTGGTTCCAAGATGAATCCCTATTCTCTTTTTCGCACTCATGCTGACGGCCTCCAGTCACGCATTGCCACTGTCCTATTTTCGTACATTCGCCCCCCTTCCATTACCCGCGAATCGAAGCCCGTAATCATGCGCTTTTCACATCCTGGCGCTATGCTCATTTCATGGATGAACCCTTAAGCGCGCTTTCAAACCTTCTCACCAATCTTGTGCTGCCCACCCTGCGCACTGTGCAGAACAATCAGACCCGGCAATTCAATGAAAATGAGGCGCTCAACGCTGCCATCACCGAGTTGCGCAATTACATCAACCAGCATTTCAATCAGATTCAATCGCAGCTTGAAAAATATCTTGAGCAACTGCGCGCCATTGACGATGCGCTGCTGATATTGAAACTTGAACTTGCCGCGGTTTCGCAAAAAAAACGAAATCTTATTCACTAGTTTGAGCGCAACCCTCCAAGCCGCTCATTTTCTGCGATAATGACTCCATGCGAAAGCTGATGACCGCCGAACGGCTTTGGACAGGAGCCCGGTTTATTGACAAGCCGGCTGTACTGATTGAAGACCACCACATTCAAAGCATCACAAGTCTTCTGGAAGCGTCGGCTCCAGCCGCCGATGAGCACCTGGACCACGCCGGCTGCACCATTTCGCCCGCATTTTTTGATGTGCATATCCACGGCGCGGCAAACCACGATGTGATGGAGGCAACTCCCGAGGCGCTGGCAGCAATCGGGAAATTTCTCGCCCAGCGCGGAACCGGCAGTTATTTTGCCACCACCGTCACTGCCCCAATGGATGCGACCTTGCGCGCACTCGAGGGACTGGCAAAACTGCTCAGCCGCAACTCAGAACCAGCCGCCGAAGCGCGCCCCCTCGGGATCCACCTGGAGGGGCCGTTTCTATCGCACGCGCGCCGTGGCGTGCATCCACCGGAGCATCTGCAGGAGCCGAACATTGCACTGTTTGACAGGATGTTTGAGGCCGCCGGTGGGCATGTAAAGTTGATTACGCTTGCGCCGGAGTTGCCGGGCGCAGTCGAGTTTGCAAGGCACGTCATCGCCAAAGGCGTCCGGGTCTCAATTGGCCACTCGGACGCAACAGCCGCGGAGGCCGCGCCAGTGATTGCCGCGGGGGCAGTGAGCGCGACGCATGCCTTCAACGCCATGCGGCCGCTCAACCACCGCGAGCCGAGCATTCTTTCCACTGTGCTGTCCTGCGATTCTCTCTTCGCTGAATTGATCTGCGACGGCGTCCATGTGGCGCCGGAGATTGTGCGGATATGGTGGCGGATGAAGGGGGCAAAACGCGGAATTTTGATTACAGACGCCATCAGCGCGACGGGGATGCCGAACGGGATGTACAAGCTGGGCGGATTCGACGTACACGTGGCCGATGGCGTTGCGACCGCCAACGGCGTGCTCGCCGGCAGCGTGCTCACGCTCGACCGCGCACTCGAAAATTTTCTTCAGTTCACAGGCGCGGAGTTGGACGACGCCCTGAAAATGCTGACCGCCAATCCGGCGGCCATGGCCGGGATGGAAGAAAAAACAGCGCGGCTGGCCACAGGCAGTCCAGCCAATCTGGTCGTTGTTAATCCGCATGGTAAACGAATCGCGGGGATGCAGAACGGCATCAAATTATAATAAGAAGAGGGGTTGAAGTTGCCGCATATCTCACCAGTCCTTGCCGTTATTGCCTCCATCTTTGGCGCCATGGGCGTGCTGGTCTGGCGCGTACGCGAGGGGCGCTCCGCGGTCACGCTGCGCAAGATCGTGATTCCGCCTCTGGGCATGAGCACGGGGTTTTGCATGTTCATTGTGCCGACTTTCCGTTTTCCGGTGCTTTGGTCACTTGTGGCTTTTCTAATTGGCGCGCTCTTACTGGCCTACCCGCTTATCCTCACCTCAAAGCTCATCCGCGTCGGTGACACGGTCATGGTCCAGCGCCACAGCGCATTCTTCTTCGTCGTCATAGCGCTTGCCGCTGTGCGCATCTTCGCGCGAAGCTATTTTGACCAGTTCCTCACCATCCCGCAGACAGGCGGGCTTTTCTTTGTCCTTGCATTTGGAATGATTCTCCGCTGGAGACTCAGCATGTTATTCGATTACCGCAACATAATGCGCCAGCCCGCATTCGATTCAGCTCAGGATTAATGGTTGCGCCAATTAGTCTTCATTGATTCCTGCTTCTTGCGCAGACCGCGGAAGTACGCCAAAGCTGCAATTTTTATATCGTTAAGTGCAGAACCTTCAAAAAGTGAATTACTGCCCGCATCCTATTTCAAAAACGGCAACTTGGCTTTCACTGCCCGGTGGCTGGCAAGCATCTCAGGCACCGTGTTGTACATCAAATCCACGCTGAGTCAAGCCAACAACATAGGCAAGAAATAAATCTTCAAATTCTTCACCGTACGGAACGCTTGGAAAAGCCCCCAGTCACGATCTTGCGTTGACCATGCAAATCGTCCTATCTTGCTTTTTTATCCTTGGGGCTTCTGGCCTTCACTCTTTTGAAATTAATGGTCCCTGCTGATCTACCTGGGCGATTCTTGCACGCTTAAATCAAGATAGGCAGGTTCATGATTCTGATTACGGAGTTTACGTGCTCCGGAGTGAGCCCCAGTTAGGAACCCAATTCCTCAGGCTCCGTTGCAGAACTACCAACGAAATAGGTATTTGTCGCCATGCGGTGAATGTAGCGCAAATTCCATTTTCCAGCGATCGCTTTTATCGCCGCTACTCTGCTTTGCATTAGCTACCAACAATCCGTTGGGCGCGCCAGATGGCGCCTTCGAGGGCTTGGACTTCATCGGTCCCGATTGGAATCCCCGGCGCTACGGCGCGCAGCCTGGCCACAAAGCCTTCACGGACGATGCGCATCTTCGCAATCACGCTCCCCGTCCATGCAACCGGGATTTCATCCACCAGTCCATGCTTGCGCCGGAGCTTGGCGCGCACCAGCAAAACAAAATTAGCCAGGTCCTCAGCCGCCTGGTTCAACACGTCCAGCGCCACCTTGTCGCCGGCCTCGGCCAGTTCGTTGATCTGTGGGCACAGTGCAGCATAATCGGGCTGCGGCGTCCCATCTCCTATATTCACCAGCTCTTCAATTCCCTTTGCGCCCCAGGCCTTTTCCACCGCATCAAGTATCCCGCACGGTTCCTCGCGGTCATAGGCAGCCAGCGCCCGTCGAACTGCATGGAGGCCAATCCAATACCCCGAGCCTTCGTCGCCGAGCCGCGAGCTCCAACCTCCTGCGGTTTCCCTGACACCATCGGCGGTGCGGCCAACACAATTGGAGCCGGTTCCGGCGATCTGCAGGATTCCCGCCCCGCCCTTGAATGCCGCGTCGAGCGCGATGACCTCATCCCCGACAACCTCGATGCGTGTGACACCGAAATCATTGAATACAGCGGTGATCCATTCCGTGACCCCGGGCATGGATGCGCTGGCGACGCCGACACAGGCCGAGGCAATCGGCGCCCTGCCCGCCTGCGCGAAAACATCGTTGAGCGCGAGGCGAAGATGGTTTTCCGCGGCCTCCGCGCCCACGCGCAAACGCTTGATGGATCCATTCTCCGCATGGGCAACGATGCGCCCCGCATCGGCAATCGCAACCCGTGTCCGCGTTCCACCGCCATCAATTCCAATCACCAGCGCCACTTGTTCACTCCCCGCCTTTGTCCTTCAATATCCCCGAGAGAATGCTCAGGCTCCCATCCGTCTTCGGCGCAGTCAACCCCAGCAGATGCGCGATAAACGGATAAACATTTACATTTTCAAACGGCTTCAACTCTTTGCCTGCCAAAATATCCGGCCCAGCCGCAAAAAAACTCGCCTTCATCTCGGGCATCGAGTGCGGGTCAAAACCATGCATGCCGGCGATCGGGGCCTTGTCCTCCTTGCCCGGCGCGGGGCCGTGCATCCGGATGGCATAGGGCCCGGTGGGCACAATCACCGGGTCGCCCTCGCGCGGGTTCTCGTCATAGTGCAATTCCTTCGGTACGTTTTTCAACCGGTAGGCTTTGAATTTTTCTGATGCGTGATTGAGTGCGTTGTAGATTCGCTGCCTTTGCGCCTCATCGCTGGGGTAGAGCTGGCCGCCCGCCGTCTCCACTCCATCAAGGTTCACAAACTGGCCAATGGTCACCCAGTCGGGTTCAACCTTCACCATGCCGTGGTCGCTGAGGACAATCAGGTCAATGGGCAGGGCGGTTGCGTCGAGTTCCCTCCTCAGCTTTCCTACAAGCTCATCGACATGATGAACCGCCGCGACGGTCTCCGGGGCATCAGGTCCAAAGAGATGGCCCTCGTGGTCAGGATGTGAATAGTAGAGCGTGATGAAGTGCGGGCGGTCGGCCGCAGGGAGTTTGAGCCATTCAATCACCTGCTCAATCCGCGCCTCGTCATCTACCTTGTCATCAAAACGCAAATAGTAGCTGGGCCGATACCCGGCAATCTTGGCCTCGCTCCCCGGCCAAAAAAGGCAGGCCGTGCGCATCCCCTGGCCCTCGGCTAGGCTCCAGAGCGGAGTGCCGTTGTACCAACTGCCGTCAGTAACGGCCTTCGAATCGCTCATGGCGTACTTTGCATGAGTCACCGGGTCCTCAAAACTGTTGGCCACCAAGCCGGAGTGCTCAGGATAAAGCCCGGTGACGATGGTGTAGTGGTTTGGGAAGGTCAGCGACGGATAGCTCGGGATCATCCCTTCCGGCGCCCACGCCCCATCGTGCCCAAGCGCAAGCAGGTTTTTGGCGTTATCACGGCGCGCATAATCCCAACGAAAACCATCCAGTGATACCAGGACAACATAGTGGGCTTTGAGAGCGGCTGCCGAGTTGGGGCCATTGTCGATGTGGATCACCGGCAAGGAGGCGTCAGTGGCCGGTATGGCAAGCTGCCTCGACTTTGCATCCTGCCCTGTGGCCGAGATTGCAACCATCGCCAAAGCCAACGAGCAGGCGGTGAGTTTAATCCATTGCGCGTACTTCAGCATCAGACGAGTCCCCCGCTCCAGAGTAACGCAACCGATGCAAGTTGACAGCGGTTGGCGGCACGGGCCGGGAAAATTTTGATTGCAAGGTTTTGCGGCCTGCGCGTACACCGGATGAGGCGAAAGAAAGGAACGATGATGCGACAGATTCTAATCACAGTGATTTTGATGTTCACACTCGCGCCACTGGCTGTGGCCCAAGCCAAAGAGGTGATGCCGCCCAAAACCAGTCTCAGCGGCAACTGGACGATTCGTTGGACTGCGAGTGGGCAGGCGGCGGGCAAGCCGGACAAGCTTGCACTCAGCGAGCAGTCCGGAATGATAAGCGGCAATTTCAAAGCCGATTCCGGTGAAAGCTGCCCCGTGGAAGGAAGCGTTACAAACGGCAAGGTTTCACTGCATGTGCGGTGTTCCGTCTTCAGCATTGAGATGAACGGGGAGATCAACGGGGACGGGATAGACGGTGCGTTCAGTGGAAATGGGGATTCGAAGGGAAATTTTCACATGGAGAGGCAGATTTGCTGGCTGCCAGAGGGTTGTGGCGGCAAGTAGCAGCGAGAGCCAATGCCGGACGGTAGAAGGACTGACATCAGCTGCTCTGTGCATGAGGTGGTAAATTTTATTTTCGCTTTTTGTACGGTATGCATTTATCGTTCCACGTGGAACGATTTGTACCGATTTTGGAACTGTGTAAAAGTTGGTTTTATTGTGGGAATCACGCCATGTTGATGATTCAATGATTTATATTTCGCGGCACTGGGCGCCGTTTATTTTCATTTCATCTCATAATCCAATACTGGAAGTGAATTGCCAAGAATTTTTGGTGAAGGCAAAAGATTTGGCATTCGTTGTGCGGCGCGTCTCAGCACAAAGTCGGCCTGTTGTGCGAAACTGTTCAGGTTTGGGCACTCGGCCCCCCAGGACTTACAGCAATGCCTTTGATGCGTTCTTTCTTTATTGCCCTCTCCCGCAACCGCTCCCTGCGCAGATTCAGTGAACAATCCCTGCTTGGCCGCAAGATGAGTTCGCGCTTTGTCGCCGGCCTCACCATTGAGGACGCTCTCCGTGTTGCCGCCGCAGTCGAGCAACAGGGGATGTTCGTCACTCTCGATTCGCTGGGCGAAAGCGTCACCAGCGAGCAGGAGGCCCGCGCCGCCGCCGCCATCTACCACAAGCTACTCGACGAGATTGCAGCCCGCAACTTGAAGGCCAACGTCAGCCTCAAGCTTTCGCAGATGGGCTTGGACCTCTCGCCCGCGCTGGCCGAATCCATTGTGACCGAACTTGTGGACCACGCGCGACAGACGCACAATTTTGTCCGTGTTGACATGGAGGGCAGCGAGCACACGCAGGTCACCCTCGACCTGGTGCACAAGCTCAATGACCGGCAGGAGTTCAAAGGCCATGTCGGCATCGTCGTGCAGGCCTATCTGCATCGCACGCGCGCGGACGTGGAGGAGTTGATCCGCCGCGGCATTCGCATTCGCCTCTGCAAGGGCGCCTACAAGGAGCCGGCGGGGATTGCCTTCCCGGACAAGG
>JAJXXN010000238.1 GCA_021781075.1 Acidobacteriota bacterium
TTCTTCGTTGACCTCGTTGAAGCGGCGGCCCATGAAGCGCTTGATGGAGAAGATGGTGTTTTCAGGGTTGGTGATGGCCTGGCGCTTGGCGACCTGGCCGACAAGGCGCTCACCGGATTTGGAGAAACCGACGATGGAGGGGGTGGTGCGGGCGCCCTCTTCGTTGGCGATGACTTTGGGTTCACCGCCCTCGAGGACGGCGACGCATGAGTTTGTGGTTCCGAGGTCGATTCCGATGATTTTTGCCATGGCTGGTTCCTTGTTGAAACGAAAGAGATTTGCAGACATTTTCAGTGTCGCATATGAGTGTGTTACTGTCAAGTTTATTTGATTATGTGTATATAAATAAAATGCTTGCTCTTGAGGGCCGAATGAACGCATCAAAGGATTGTTGTACCCTTACAAGCAGAGGATTTTTAACAGGATGACGACGGCGGCGGCGCGGGCGAAGTACCCATTGACGGAGGGCGTGAACCCGTGGCTGATAGCCGTGGCGGTTATGTCTGCCACGTTCATGGAGGTGCTGGACACCTCGATTGCGAGCGTGGCGCTGCGGAATATAGCGGGGAGTTTGTCGGCGTCGATCAGCGAGGCGACGTGGGTTTTGACGAGCTACCTGGTGGCGAACGCGGTGATCCTGCCGGCGTCGAATTGGTTTGCGCTGCGCTTTGGGCGGAAGAAGTTTTTAATCACCTGCGTGATTTTATTCACGGTTTCAAGTTTTTTGTGCGGTGCGGCGCCGACATTGGGATTTCTGCTGCTGGCGCGCGTGGTGCAGGGCGCGGGTGGGGGCGCGTTGCAGCCGTTGAGCCAGTCGATTTTGATGGAGAGTTTTCCCCCGGCGAAGCGTGCGGCGGCGATGGCGGCGTTCGCGTTTGGGATCGTGGTGGCGCCGGTGATTGGGCCCACGCTGGGCGGCTGGCTGACGGACACCTACAGTTGGCGGTACGCGTTTTACATCAACATTCCAATCGGCATCCTTTCGGTGATTTTAATCAGCCGGTTTGTGCATGACCCGAGCTATGTGCGCAATGCGAAGGTTGGCAAGTTCGACAACATTGGATTCGGGTTGCTGGCGGTGTGGACGGGCACGCTGCAGATTGTGCTGGACAAGGGCCAGGAGGATGATTGGTTCAGCGCCACTTGGATCCGCTGGGCGGTGGCAGCGCTGGTGGTGTCTTTGGTGCTGTGGGTTTACCGCTCTTGGACAAAGACCGACTCTCTGGTGAATTTGCGGATATTGAGGGACTGGAATTTCCGCACGGGCTGCATGTTGATGTGGCTTTTGGGCCTGACGATCTACGCCACGATCACGCTACTGCCGCTTTATTACCAGGAGGTGATGGGTTACACGGCGTATACGGCGGGCTGGGTGGTGGGTCCGCGCGGGATTGGCGCGATTTTGGGGATGCCGATCATCGCCATCATCGGCAACCGGATTGACTCCCGCAAGCTGCTGACGTTTGGATTTTTGGTCTTCTTTTTCTGCGCGCTTTACTTTGGGCAAAGCAACCTGCAGATTGGGCCGACATCGATGCTGCTGCCGATCATCGTGAGCGGCTTTGCGATGAGCTTTGTATTTGTGCCGATGACGACGATCAGCTATACCACGCTGAAGAACACGGAGATGGGGAACGCGACGGGCATCTTCAATTTGATGCGCAATATCGGCGGGTCGGTGGGCATCAGCATGGTGCAGACCATGCTGGAGCGTCGGCAGTCGTTTTACCAGTCGACCCTGGGGATGCATTTGAACCCATCGAACCCGAAGGTGCAGGAGATGCTGCACGGGATGGGCAACTACCTGGGCAGCCAGATGGGCTTTGCCAATGGCGGGCAGGGCGCGCTGGGGGCGATGTATTTGATGCTGCAGCAGCAGTCGCTGTTGAGCTCGTTTGTGGTGGTGTTCCGGTGGGTGGCGCTGCTCTCGCTGATTTGCGCGGGGATGGTCTGGATCTTCAAGAAGAACGATTTGAGCAAGGCCCCGCCGCCGGGCGTGCATTAGTGCTGACCATAATTCAAACAGCCTCTCGATTGAGAGGCTGTTTGAGTTTAATGAAGCTACACAAAACACTATTTTCATTTGGGTTGCTTAAAGGCATCATTAGTCTGCAAGTGCTTGAGCTCTTCCTTCACTGCCGCGGGTGTGTCCGATGATTGCAGCATGGCATCGATGTAATCGGCGGCGAGCGTGTTGTTCCTTTGGAATGAACCAATGGACCACCCGGCAACACGATAGCCTAATGCGCGTGCAACATCCGGGGTTAATGTGAATTTGTGATTTGGATCCTTGCGGGCATTCTCAAAAGCCTCGTAGTCAGCGCGCCAGGCTAGGGCTGAAACAATTGTTTTGATCGGCTTGATTTCACCTGTGGTTCCGAAAATCGCCCACATCTCATCAAAACGTGTATACAGCATGGAGTCTGGTGTCATGTCGTATGGATTGTCGAATGGCGGGAGTGCCGCAAAATGAGCCCGGTCGTCGGCTGAGAGTGCGTCCAGATTCTTTTCGATGTCATAGCCCGCATATTTTAATACTGCGAGGCCGGTGTAGTAGATTGCCTTGTCTTTGGTGGCAATGTGCGCTTTAAAATCCTGCGCAGCCAGCGGGTCGACTTTTAAAGCTGCAATCAGAAAAGCTAGAAAATCTCTATCGCTGCCGGCGGCTGGTTGCGGTTTTGAAGTATCCTTAGCCGCCTGCGAATACTCGCGAACGAATGCCTCAAGTGCGGGCGCAAGGCGGGCCGGGTTTGGTTGGCGATAATAGTTCATTGAGAATTCGCCAAGCTCGTTCAAATCTTTGATGGAATTTTTCGCGCCTGTATCATAGCTCTCTATTTTGACAGTTGCTGTTGGCAACTTGATATGCCCTTTGCTCGAGTCGGCTTCGGCTTCAATGGTTGCAACGCCGTCCTTGGCATCGGCCGGTGTGCACCAGTGGTCTGCCGATACGGCAAGTGAATACATTGTCAACATTGGGTTTTCAATATTTGCGGAATCGAGAACCTGCGTGACAAAATCCCCACCTTCAGGCTTAATCTGCTTCCACTCTGCGATGGGCGCCGAGGGAAAAGCTTGCGTTGACCCGGCATATGTGACCTTGAAGGCGATGTGCGCGGATTGGATAAATTCATCGCGGCCATCGCCGGTTGCGCCAATGCCAACGCGAATGCACTGGCCGGGATTGAGCTGTGTGATGTTGGGTGGAATATTGACCAGGCGCAATGAGTTGGGCCATTGAACCGTAACCACCGGTTCGCCGACGATCACAATTGCATTCTCAATCTTTGCCGGTTCGTGCTTGACGTTTTTCTCTTCCCACTTTTGCGCTTTTTGCTGCCCCTGTGTCAAATTGGTAGTTAGCAGAATAATTCCGAGAAAACTGATAATGACAGAAAAGATTTTAAAAGCTGCATGATTTTTCATGGCACCAATTAGACAAGATGCGACTCGGGTATGCAATGAGTCATTTTACTTTTTTATTCCAAAATTATTGGGCAGCGATGGGTTTGCGGGTACGGATCTGATTGAGTTTATTTTCATCCCCCGCGAATCCATTGCAAGACGGTGTCGTCTGAAACGCACACAAAAAAAATGCGCGCCGGGAATTCACCAAGCGCGCATCTTTTTGAATCGTTGCCCGAAGCCGCTCTACCGCCGGTCGTTCAACTTGGCCAAGAGCCTGATCATCTCAAGGTAGAGCCAGACGAGGGTGACCATGATGGAGAAAGCGCCATACCACTCCATGAATTTGGGGGCGCCGGCGAGGGAGGCGCGCTCGATGAAGTCGAAGTCGATGACCAGGTTGAGGGCGGCGATGACGACAACGAAGAGGCTTATGCCGATGGAGAGTGGTGAGCTGAAGGCGATGTTGAAGAGGTGGACGTGGAAGAAGCCGAGGATCATGGAGGCGAAGTAAAAGAGCGCGATGCCGCCGGTTGCGGCGAAGACGCCCATGCGAAACTTGTCCGTGACCTTGATGATGCGCGAGCTATAGAGCATGAGCATGGCGAGCAGTACGCCGATGGTGAGGGCGACGGCCTGGATGGCAATGCCGGGGTAGCGCACCTCAAAGAAAGCGGAGATGCCGCCGAGTGCAAGGCCCTCCGCAAGGGCATAGAGCGGCGCGGTGAAGGGGCTGGCCTTGGGCGCGAAGACGGTGACCAGGGAAAGGATGAATCCGCCGATGAAGCCAAGCATCATCAACCCGTTTACGGCGCCGATGCTGCGCTCGGCGAGGAAGAGGTGCCAGGTGTAGACGGCCGTGGCGGAAGTGAGCAGGAGCAGGAGTCCTGTCTTGTTGACGACGCCGTTCATGGTCATGCGGTCGGCGGCGTCAATGTAGCCGGGTGCAACGTTGCGGAAAGCGTTCTGATTGAGTGCGGGATTGGGCATGTGTATCCAGACCTCTCAATTACCAGTCTAATGGATGGACGGATGCAAGCAGGGCCCAAGTTTCATGGGTCAGGGCTCAGGATCGAGCTGCTTGAATTGAATAGCAATGCGTCACAAGCTTAACGGCAGAAACCGTTTCTGCTCATCGTCATATCGCTCGACGCGGCCGGAGAGGATGTCATAGTACCAGCCGTGGACCTGAATGCGATTTTGATGGAGCGCGTTGATGACGGCCGGTTGGGTGCGCAGATTGACAAGTTGGGCGACGACGTTGCCGCGGATGAGGGAGGCAAGCTCTGCCTGCGGGCCGTCGGCGGGATTGACGGGCTGCTTGAAGTGGAAGGCGTCATCGACGTGGGAGAGCCAGAGCTTGGCCTTGGGGAGTTTTTCGAGGGCGACGTGGTCGAGCGCGGCCTTGAGTGCGCCGCAGTCGGAGTGGCCGCAGAGGATAACGTGCCTCACATCGAGGACTTCAATGGCGTACTCGATGGTGGCTGAGACGCCGCCGTAGGTTTCCGGCCCCTCGGGCGGAACAATGTTGCCGGCATTGCGAATGATGAAGAGGTCACCGGGCTCGGTGGAGAGGATGAGGTCGGGGACGACTCGCGAGTCGGAGCAGGTGATGAAGAGCCACCGCGGGGACTGGCGGTCGGAAAGTAGCTTGAAGTGGTCACGGCGCTCGGGGAAGAGGTCGTGGGCGAAGTGCTGATACCCCTCAATGAGACGGCGCATGGCTGACCTGCCCTGTTGAACCCTTGCGGACAAAGTGGATGAGTCCATCGACGAGGCAATGTGCCTCGACAGGATGGCGTAGCGGGAGCTTTCGGTTGATCTGGTATCGGTTGCGCCGGCCTTCGCGCTCGACGGAGAGATAACCGGCGACGACGAGGTCGTCAATGATGCGCTGGACGGCGCGCTCTGTGATGCCGACGGTGGTGGCGAGGTCGCGCATGCGGCTCTCGGGGGCTGCTGCGATGGAGAGCAGGACGTGAGCGTGGTTGGTGAGGAAGGTCCAGGCGGCGGGTTGGGGAGAGGTCTTAGCCATAAAAATACGACTTGCAATACACGTCTAATATGTCGTATATTGGAAATCATCAATTGTGATTCCAATTCTAACACCGGAGGAGAGAGGATGAGCGCGATAGTGGACGGAGTCTGGGAGCAGCATGCAGGGATTGCAAAGAGCGGCAGGAAGATTGCTGTGACGGTGGCCCAAGGGGACGGGATTGGGCCGGAGATCATGCGGGCGACGCTGCGGGTGCTGGAGGCGGCGGGGGCGCCATTGGCATATGAAGAGATAGAGATGGGCGAGTCGGTTTACAAGCGCGGCCTGACGGCGGGGATCCCGGAGAGCGCGTGGGAGTCGATTGACCGCACGCGGGTGCTGCTGAAGGCTCCTATCACCACGCCGCAGGGAGGCGGTTACAAGTCATTGAACGTGACACTACGCAAGACCCTGGGGCTTTATGCAAATGTGCGGCCGGCGGTCTCCTATGCGCCGTTTGTCCGCACACACCACCCGAAGATGGACGTGGTGATTGTGCGCGAGAACGAGGAGGACCTGTACGGGGGCATTGAGCACCAGCAAACGGACGAGGTGGTGCAGTGCCTGAAGCTGGTGAGCCGCCCAGGGTGCGAGCGAGTGATCCGCTATGCGTTTGAGTATGCGCGGCAAAACCAGCGCCGCAAGGTGACGTGCATGACCAAGGACAACATCATGAAGAAGACGGACGGGTTGTTCCACCGCATATTTGATGAGATTGGGTCGGAGTACCCGGAGATTGAGAAGGATCACCTGATTATTGACATTGGCGCTGCGCGGATGGCGGACTCGCCGGAGATCTTTGACGTGGTGGTGACGTTGAACCTGTATGGCGACATCCTTTCAGACATCGCGGCGCAGGTGGCCGGATCAGTGGGGATAGCGCCGTCGGCGAATATTGGCGACCGTGCGGCGATGTTCGAGGCGATACACGGCTCGGCGCCGCAGATTGCCGGCCTGGGGATTGCGAACCCGTCGGGTCTTCTTTTGAGCGCGGTGATGATGCTTGTGCATGTGGGCGAAAACCGGATTGCGGAGCAGATTCACAACGCGTGGCTGCGGACGATTGAGGATGGTATCCACACGGCGGACCTGTATGACGCGCAGTTGAGCCGGACAAAGGTTGGAACGGAGGAGTTTGCCAGCGCGGTGATTGAGCGCTTGGGCGCGGAGCCGGTGCAGTTCAAGCCTGTGCGCTATGAGCAGCAGGCGCAACTGAGGAAGCCCGGCATGGGGACGGTGGCGAGCCGTGGAACTACGGAGGCTGCGAAGACCCTGGTGGGCGTTGATGTGTTTGTGGACTGGAAGAAAGGCGGTGCGGATGGGTTGGCAGCAGAACTGTTGCAGTGCGCAACGGATGCGCTGCCGCTGACGATGATCACCAACCGTGGCGTGAAGGTGTGGCCCAAGGGCCACGCGGAAACTTATTGCACGGACCACTGGCGCTGCCGTTTTCAAACAAAAGAAAACAGCGAGGTGAACCCGCGCCGTGTGCTGGAGCTTCTGGAGCGGGTGGATGCAAGCGGGGTTGGGTTTATCAAAATAGAGAACCTTTACCTGTTTGATGGAGCGCCAGGCTTTTCGCTAGGCCAGGGGCAGTAAGCGAGACGGGGAATGGGGGGCATTGCCCCCCATTTTTTACGAAATTAACTTAACTATGGTTAATATTTTAAGGTATAGTAGGATACATAATTCCTCTTTGCCTTGGTTTGCATCGAAAGAACAGGGAATGGAACGCCAGGAAAGCAAGCCGCATTGGAACGCGGCCTCATTGCCCGAGGTGCATGGGTCGGTGGGGCTTACAACGTCGCGCCTGTGGTGGCGCAGGCTGCTGGGCTTTCTGGGCCCCGGGTTCCTGATTTCCGTGGGATATATGGACCCGGGCAACTGGGCGACGGACATCGCGGGCGGCTCGAAGTATGGATACACACTGTTGTTTGCGATCATGCTCTCGAACCTGCTGGCTATATTGCTGCAAAGTTTGGCGCTCAAGCTGGGTGTGGCGACGGGGCGCGACCTGGCGCAGTTGTGCAGGGAACGCACCAGCCTGCGAGTGAGCGTGTTGCTGTGGCTGATGGCGGAGCTTGCGATCGTGGCCTGCGACCTGGCGGAGGTGATCGGCTCAGCGATTGCGTTGAAGCTGCTCTTCGGGCTGCCGCTGATTGCCGGAGTGCTGATCACGGGGCTGGATGTGATGCTCATCCTGCTGCTTGAGAACAAGGGGTTCCGCTACCTGGAAGCGCTGGTGATCACGCTGATCGGGACGATCACGGTGCTGTTCGGGATCCAGATGTGGCTGTCGCGGCCGGAGCTGGCGATGGTGGCGCTGAATTTGTTTGTGCCGCACGCAAAGCTGGTGACGGATGCGGGGATGCTGTTTATTGCCGTGGGGATATTGGGCGCGACGGTGATGCCGCACAATTTGTACCTGCATTCGTCGATTGTGCAGAGCCGGCGATATGAGCGTTCCGCGGCGGGGAAACGGGAGGCGGTCAAGCTGGCGAATATCGACTCGGCGCTGGCGCTGATGCTGGCGCTGTTTGTGAATGCGTCAATCCTGATTGTGGCGGCGGCGGTCTTCAACCGCACGGGGCACACAGAGGTGGCGGCGATTGAAGATGCGTACAAATTGCTGAGCCCGTTGCTGGGCGTGGCGGGGGCGAGCACGCTGTTTGCCGTGGCATTGCTGGCGAGCGGGCAGAACTCGTCCATCACCGGGACACTGGCCGGGCAGGTGGTGATGGAGGGCTTTGTGAGCCTGCGGGTTGCGCCGTGGGTCAGGAGGCTGATCACGCGCTCGATTGCGATTTTGCCAACGGTGGTGGTGGTGTGGGTGATGGGCGATGCGGCGACGGAGAAGCTGCTGCTGTTAAGCCAGGTGATTTTGTCGATGCAGTTGAGCTTTGCGGTGGTGCCGCTGGTTTACTTCACCGGCAAGCGAGAGTTGATGGGCGAGTTTGTGAATGGGCGCCCGTTGCGCTGGCTGGGCTGGTCTGCGGCGGTGGTGATTGCAGCGCTGAATGCATGGCTGCTGATGATGAGCATTTAGCTTTAAGTACGGAGTCATATTTTTTGCATGGCTTGATGTGCCCACACCTGCCGGATTGAATAAAAACCGCACAAAGCACAAACAAATCCCGCGGCGTTGAACTACGATGGTTGGCATGAAGGCATTGAGCGCGGCGGAGATGGCGCAGGCGGACCGGGCGACGTTGGAGCGCGGGTTTGCGCGCGATTTTTTTGCATTAATGGAGACGGCGGGCGGGCGCGTGGCGGAGTTTGTGCGCGGCGAGTTCCCCGCCGCCACACGTGTGCTGGTGCTCTGCGGCAAGGGGAACAATGGCGGTGATGGCGCGGTTGCGGCGCGGCTGCTTGCGGAGAGTGGCTGCGCGGTTGCGGTGATTTTGCTGGGTCGCGCGGATGAATTGAAGGGGGATGCGGCACGGGCGTGGAGTGCGCTGGTAGCCGGGCGGAAGTGCAGGGTTCATGAGGCAGCGGATGAAGCAGCGCTCAATGCGGTTTTGGCGTTGGAAAAGAGCGAGCTGAGGCCGGGGCTGGTCCTTGATGCGATTGTGGGAACGGGATTTGCCGGTGGATTGCGCGGGATGGCGCTGGCTGCGGTGGAGTGGGTGCGGGGTGCGCGCTCCGTGGACGCAAAATTGAAGGTGGTGGCAGTGGATTTGCCGAGCGGGTGGGCGGCAGACTCTTTGAACGCGGTTCCATCGGGCGCGGTGATGCCGACTGATGCGGTGGTGACCTTCACGGCTCCCAAACCGGCGCATTTGTTTGGCGAGCTGACGCGGCACTGGAGCGACCCGATTGTTGTTGCCGATATTGGCACGCCGGAGGAGCTGCGGCAATCTGAGCTGGAGTTGGGTTGGGCAGGCGATACGGTGAGGTTGCTGGATAAGCCGCGGGCGCGCGACGCGAACAAGGGGAAGTTTGGCCATGTGCTGGTGGTGGGCGGCGCGATGGGACGGTCGGGCGCTGCGGCGTTGGCCTCATTGGGCGCATTGCGCAGTGGCGCGGGGCTGGTGACGGCCGCGGTTCCCAAGAGCGTGCAGCCGCTGGTGGCGGCCGCGGCGCATGAGTTGATGACGATGGCGCTTGAAGAGACGGAGACGGGCGCGATTGCAGCGGAAAACCAGGCGCGGCTTGTGGAGATGTTGGAACGCAAGACCGTGGTTGCAGTTGGTCCGGGGATGGGAACGCATCCTGCGACGCGGTGGTTTTTTGAGGAGTTGTTGACAGCATCCCGGGTGCCGCTGGTGATGGACGCCGACGCGTTGAACCTGATGGCGGAGATGCTGGCACAGGATAGCGGCGCGCTGCGCAAAGCCGCATCAGGGCGGAGGGTGATTGTGACGCCACACCCGGGCGAGATGGCGCGGCTGAGCGGAAAAAGCGTTGCGGAGATCCAGGGCGATCGCCTGGGTGCTGCGCGTGAATTTGCCGCGCGTCATGGGGTGATAACGGTGCTCAAGGGAGCGCGAACAATCATTGCCGCCGCGGATGGGCGCGCGCTGGTGAACACGAGCGGTAATCCGGCGCTGGCCAAGGGCGGCAGTGGAGACCTGCTGGCAGGTATGATTGCGGGATTGCTGGCACAGTTTGCCGAGTCCCCGTTGGAGGCGACGGCACTGGGAGTGTGGCTGCATGGGTTTGCTGCGGACTTGCTGGCGGCTGGGCGGGATGAGCGTACGATTGTGGCGAGCGATTTATTGACAGTATTTTCCGGGGCATTTGGGTATCGCCCAACCGGTGTGAGCGGTTATCTTTGGATTGAGGGTCGGAGGCGGGAATGATGGCAACGGCAGCCAAGAGCTATAGTTTTACCTCGGAGAGCGGCGCCGGCACGGTGGATGTGGGTCGGGAGCTTGCAGCCATTTTGACGCCGCCGCAATTGCTGTTGCTCGAGGGCGACCTGGGGGCGGGAAAGACGACGCTGGTCAAGGGTATTGCCGCGGCCTTGAATGCAGCCGAGCCGGAAGAGGTCACCAGCCCGACATTCACCTTGCTGCATGAGTTTGAGGGCAGTTGGAAGGGGAAGAAAGTCCGGCTGCTGCACCTGGACGTTTACCGGCTGGAAGGCGAGCGGCAGTTGGAGACGCTGGGGCTTGAAGAGTTGGAGACGGAGGATGCGCTGGTGCTGGTGGAGTGGGGCAAGAAGTTTCCCAGCCTGGTGAAGCGCGCGACGGGCGAAATCCGGATTGAATCAATCGGTGGGGACAAGCGGAAGATCACGGTGGAGTTGAAGCAGTAAGAAGGCTTATGGAATGGCGCGGCCTTGGCAGGAATTTTTACAAGCCTTACCGGAATATTTTGACGCGATGAAGTTTTTAGATATGCACCAAGCCTGAAAAATACGATGAATACGCTCAGCGCTTGACAGCGTTGGCGGAGAGCCGTGCGCCTAGGATGCCGCCGAGCATGGAGAGAAGCAGGAGCAGGAAGCAGAGCATGGTGAGGCTGAAGAGTGCCATGCCGGCCTGTCCATCGGGTTGCAGCATCCATGTGATGAAGTTTTTAACGTCGGCGAGGACGGTGGGGTCTGGGTTGAGTTGAGGAATGGCCTGCAAGACCTGCTTTTGGTAATTCTGGACGAAGCCTGCCCACTCCGTATCAATGACGGCGCCGTTGCCGAAGAGGAAGCGCTGGGTGAAGAAGGAGATGCTGCTGACGAGGAAGGCGATCCAAGCGGTGAAAATGCCGGAGACGAGGCCGATGCGCGCGCCGGCGCCGGCGGTGATCCAGGGCGGCTGGACGCGGCGGACGTAGAGTGCGACGACGGATGCAGCGGCAAGGAGCAT
>JAJXXN010000126.1 GCA_021781075.1 Acidobacteriota bacterium
GGCTCGCTCTCGGCCATGTACCGCCGCTCGCGCGACGAGGGCTTTGGCGCCGAGGTCAAGCGCCGCATCCTGCTCGGCACCTACGCGCTCTCCGCCGGCTACTACGACGCCTACTATCGCAAGGCCCAGCAGGTCCGCCGCCTGCTCGCCGAGGAGTTTCTTGCCGCATTCGCCGAGGTGGACGTCATCGTCACGCCCACCTCGCCCATCCCGCCCTTCAAGCTTGGTGAAAAAACCGATGATCCACTGGCCATGTACCTCGCCGACATCTATACTGTGACCGCGAGCCTCGCCGGCATCTGCGGCGTCACTGTGCCATGCGGCGCCACCAAGGCCGGCTTGCCCGTGGGCATGCAGATACTCGCCGCGCACTTCAACGAGGGCACGGCCTTCCGCGCCGCCCGCGCCGTGGAAGCCGCCCAAGGTTAAATTGCAACTCTGATTTTTTCCTCAATCTGCGGTTCTTCTCAGGGAGGTATCACCCGATGCTCCGGAAGCCCCGCGCCATTTTTTTGCCAGTCATTTTTTTCGCGCTGGTTCATCAAGCCAGCTTTGCCGCCCCGCACAAGGGCCATGTTGTGGTCCTGGGCGCAACCCGCAAGGTCCCTTATGCAAAGGCCGGCGACCCCTCCGGCGCGCAACCCAATGAGGCCGAACTGCGCATCCGCGCCCTCATCGTCGATGGCCAGGTCAAAGAGTGGACCACCGGCGACCCACACGACATCACCGACCGCAGCTTCGTCGTCCGCCGTGCCCTGCACATCAACGACGCGCTGCCAGAAAGCGCCGCCGCGCCGCCGCAAAAATCCGATCCCAAAAAATCCTGGGTCTGGCAACGCGGCCCCTGGCTCATGGTGGACCGCGTCACCGGCCGCATCACCGCGCTCAAGCTCCCTGACTTTGACCCCGGCGCAAGCCAGCCCGTCTGGTTCCGCGACCTCGCCGCCTATTGCGGCGTCACCGCATCCGGCAAAAGCCTTTATGCCGTCGTCGCCCAAATCGGCGCGCGCAAGCCATTGCTCTCAAAAAAACTCAGCGAATGGGACCGCGAGCATCCCACGCTCCCCGCCTGCGCGCCCACCGAATGGCAGCGCGACCCACTCGCTGTCACATTTCACCCCGCCGGGCGCGATGCCGCGAACTTCACCCTTGCGCCCGGCTCCGCCGTAATCGTGGAAGACTCCGGCGACGATTCCGAACCTGCCGCATCGCCGGGGAAGTAAATGGTATCCACTCACACCCCGCATCCCGTAAGATGACTGCGTAGAATTTTGGAGGAACCTCGACGCATGTCCGATCCAGCCCGTCCACATACCAACTTCCAGCCCTTTGTCCCCGCCACTGAAAGCCAACCCGAGTTCACGCTCCGCGCCGTCCTTCTAGGCGCGCTCTTTGGCCTCATCTTCGGTGGTGTCACCGTCTACGTCGGGCTCCGCGCCGGCCTCACCGTCGCCGCCTCCATCCCCATCGCCGTCATCTCCATCAGCCTGCTGCGCCACAAGGGCAAGCCCTCGGTCCTTGAGACCATCATCGTCCAGACCGCCGGCAACTCCGGCCAGTCCATCGCCGCCGGTGTCATCTTCACCCTGCCCGCGCTCATCTTCCTCGGTTTCGACCTCGAGTACTTCCGCATCTTCATGCTCGCGCTCATCGGCGGTTACCTTGGCGTCCTCTTCATGGTCCCGTTGCGCAAGCCTCTCATTGTCGAAGAGCATGGCACGCTCCTCTACCCTGAAGGCACCGCCTGTGCCGACGTCATCAAAGCCGGAGCCAGCGGCGGCTCAACCGCTTCCCGCGTCTTCTACGGCCTCGGGCTCGGCGCTGTCTACGCCCTCTTTCAAAATTCCAACGTCTTCAAGCTCTGGCCCGGCACCCCCGAGTATCGCCCCGACTTCGGCGCCGACCACATCATGAAGGGCTCCTCCATCAAGGCCGATACTACCGCCGAATATCTCGGCGTCGGCTACATCATCGGTTCCAAAACCGCGGGCATCATGGTCGCCGGCGGCGTCTTCTCCTGGCTCGTACTCATGCCGCTCATTTACTTTTTCGGCAAATCGATGCCCATGCCCATCTATCCCGGCACCGTGCCCATTGCGCAAATGGGCCCCGGCGACCTCTGGTCCACCTACATCCGTCCCATGGGCGCGGGTGCCGTCGCTGCTGCCGGCCTCGTCACCCTCTTCAAAACCCTGCCCACCATCATCGGCGCGCTCAAATCCGGCTTCAAAACCATCGGCAAAAAAACCGCCGGCCAAGAGCAACCCCTCCGCACCGAGCAGGACCTCTCGATGGGCTTCTCCATCATCGGCGCCGTCGCCCTCGTCGTGCTCATGACCCTCTTCCTCATCTTCAAGCCCGTCCCCGGCGCGCAGGTTTCGCTCCTCGCCAACATCGGGGCCTCGGTCCTCGTTGTCCTCTTCGGGTTCCTCTTTGTCACCGTCAGTTCCCGTGTCGTCGGCCAGATCGGCAGCTCCGCCAACCCCATCTCCGGCATGACCATCGCAACCCTCATGGCCACCAGCGCCATCTTCCTCGTCAGCGGATGGACCGCGCCCGCCTTCGGCGCCCTCGCCGTCACCATCGGCGGCGTCGTCTGCATTGCCTCCGCCGAGGCCGGCGACACTTCCCAGGACCTCAAGACCGGCTACCTCCTCGGCGCTTCGCCCATCAAGCAGCGCTGGGCCTTCTTCATCGGCATCACCGTCTCCACCCTCGCCATTGGTGGAACGCTCAACATGATGAACACCAGCTTCCAAAAATTCCGCACCGCCCCGCACCCGTGGAATCTCTCCGCACCTCACCCGGGCGTTGCCATCCAGAAGGATTCCAAGCTGCCCGACACCTTTGAAATGGTCGCATCCGATAAAACCAAAACCACCCATTCCGCCACAGAGTTCGAGGTTTTGAATGCCATTGGTTCCTCGGAGCTCGCCGACGGAAAATATCTTTATTCGCCCACTTCCGGCCGCATCGAAGGCCAGTGGATTCAGGGCATCGGCAGCGAAGATGTCGCCGCCCCGCAGGCGCGCCTGATGGCCACCGTCATCAGCGGCATCCTCAGCCAGAAACTCCCCTGGGGTCTCGTCCTCCTTGGCGTCTTCATCGTCCTCGTCATTGAACTCATGGGCATCCGCTCCCTTACCTTCGCCGTCGGCTCCTACCTCTCCATCAGCACCACGCTCGCCATCTTCACCGGCGGCGTCATACGCTGGCTCTCCGACCGCGCCATTGCCCGCGCTGGCGAAAAATCCGAGGAAGGCGACACGTCCCCCGGCGCGCTCTTCGCCTCCGGCCTCATCGCCGCGGGCGGCATCGTCGGCCTGCTCGGCGTCGTCATCACCGCCCTCGAGCAGTGGAGGCACATCATCGACAATCCGCTCAATCTGCACATCCCGTTCCTCGTTGACAACAACTACGTCTCCGTACTCATGTTCGGCCTGCTCGCATTCGCGCTCTTCCACTTCGCCCGCAAGCCGATGCAAAAATAATGTATGCCCTTCGGCTCACCCAAAAAACGCGCACCGCTTGACCCATCGGGCCTTTACGATTACGCCGTAAGGGCCCTTGGTCGTTCCATGCGCACCGAGTCCGAGCTCAGGCGCCTCCTCAAACAGCGCGCCGAAGAAGGCGATTCGGGCGAAGCCGCCATCACCGCCGTCTTCGCAAAACTTCGCCAACAAGGCTACCTCAACGACGCCGCCTTCGCCGAGACTTACGCCCGCCTCCGCCGCGAAAACGAGAAGCTCGGCGCCCGCCGCGTCCGCATGAACCTCCGCCAGAAGGGAATCAGCGCCCGCCTCACCGACGAAACCATCGAAGCCGGCTACGCCCACACCAACGAGGAAAAACTCGCCCGCGAGTACCTCGAACGCAAACGCATCCGCAAACCGGAAGGCGAAAAAGACTCAGCCCGCATCATGCGCCGCCTCGTCACCGCCGGCTTCTCCACCACCGTCATCTACAAAATCCTCCGCCAGTGGGATGTGCCGGACGAAACGCTCTCCATCCTTGAAAATTTGGAAGATCCCCTGGCCGGCGAGGAAGCCTCTGGCCATTGCGACGAGTTTTGAAGCCGGGAAACTTCGATAAACTAAAGTAGTCATGAAAACACTCACCGGCAACCAGATCCGCGCCGAATTCCTGCGCTTTTTCGAGACCAAGGGCCACCGCCCGGTCCACTCCTCCTCGCTCGTTCCCGCCAACGACCCCACACTGCTCTTCACCAACGCGGGCATGAACCAGTTCAAGGACCTCTTCCTCGGCGCCGAGAAGCGCGATTACCTGCGCGCGACAACATCGCAAAAATGCGTCCGCGCCGGCGGCAAGCACAACGACCTCGAAAACGTCGGCTTCACCCGCCGCCATCACACCTTCTTCGAGATGCTCGGCAACTTCAGCTTCGGCGACTACTTCAAGCGCGAGGCCATCGCCTACGCTTGGGAGCTCATCACCAGCCCCGAGTGGTTCAACATTCCAAAAGATCGTTTGTACGTCACCATCTTCGAGGGCGACCCAGCCAACAACGTCCCGCGCGACGACGAAGCCGAAAAATTCTGGATTGAGGTTGGCGTTCCCAAAGACCGCATCCACCAGTACGGCCTCAAGGACAACTTCTGGCAGATGGGCGAAACCGGCCCCTGCGGCCCCTGCTCCGAAATCTTTTACGACATGGGACTCGAAGCCGCCACCGAGCCCGGCGTCGATAAGCCCTTCGGGCAAGACGATGCGCGCTACGTCGAAATCTGGAACCTCGTCTTCATGCAATTCGACCGCTCGGCCGTCGTCGATGAAAAAACCAAAGCCACAACCTACAAGCTCACCCCGCTGCCCAAGCCCTCCATCGACACTGGCATGGGCCTCGAGCGCATCGCGGCTGTTTTGCAAGGCAAGCTCTCGAACTTTGAAACCGACCTCTTCACGCCGCTCATCGTGCGCGCCGCAGAACTCACCGGCGTCAACAACGACCTCCAAAACGCCAGCCTCCGCATCATCGCCGACCACGCCCGCGCCGCAACCTTCCTCATCAGCGACGGCGTCCTGCCCTCGAACGAGGGCCGTGGCTACGTCCTGCGCAAAATCCTCCGCCGCGGAATCCGCCACGGCCGCTTGCTCGGTCAGGAACAGCCCTTCCTCAACCAGATGGTCTTCGCCGTCCGCGACCTCATGCAGGGCGCATATCCCGAACTCATCGACTCCGCCGACCGCGTCAGCAAAGTCGTCCTCGCCGAAGAGAAACAATTTGACCGCGTTCTCAAGATCGGCCTCAATCGCCTCAATGAAGAATTGAAATCCGGCTTTAACGGCGAAAAGGCCTTCCATCTCTACGAAACCTTCGGTCTGCCGCTCGACTTCATGGTCGATGCCGCGCGCGATGCCGGCGTTGCCTTCGACGAAGCCGGCTTCGAAGCCGCCAAAGAAGCCGAGCAGGCCCGCGCACGCGCCAGTTGGAAAGGCGGCTCGCAAAAAACCGCCTCGCCCGCATTCCGCGACCTCGCCAAAACAGAATTCCTCGGCTACCGCCAGCTCGACGCGCACGACTGCAAAGTCCTCGCCATCGTCAAAGATGGCGTAGGCACACCCGCCGCCAAGGCTGGCGATGAAGTCGAAGTCGTTCTCGACCACACAACCTTCTACGCCGACTCCGGCGGTCAGGTTGGCGACACCGGCCGTTTCACTTCAACCGACGGCAACACCGTCGTCGCTGATATCTCCGGCTGCGTCGCGCCCGTACAGGGCGTCCGCGCCCACAAGGCCGTGCTCAAGCAACCGCTCGCCGTCGGTGACCGCGTCAACACCCTCGTCGACGCCACCCGCCGCAACGCCACGCGCCGCAACCACACCGGCACACACCTGCTTCACGCCGCGCTGCGCCAGGTACTCGGCACGCACGTCAAGCAGGCCGGCTCCGCGGTTGACCCCACGCGCCTGCGCTTTGATTTTTCGCACTTCGCGCAGGTGGCCCCTGAAGAGCTCGAGGAGATTGAGAGCATCGTGAATCATGAGGTCCTCGTCAACACCGCCGTCGACACCATTGAAGACGTTCCCATCGATGTCGCCGTCAACGAGTACCACGCCATGGCCCTCTTCGGCGAAAAATACGGCGACAAGGTCCGCGTCATCAAGCTCGCTGACGGATTTTCAACCGAGCTCTGCGGCGGCACGCACACCTCCGCCACCGGTGAAATCGGACTCATCAAAATCATCGGCGAGTCCTCCGTCTCCTCCGGCGTCCGCCGCATCGAGGCCATCACAGGCCTCGGCGCGCTCGACGAGTTCCGCCGCGACTACGAACTCGCACAGGTCGCCGCGCAGGTCGCGCCAGCGGGCGACGTAACTCCCGCCGCCGCACTCAACCTCAAGCTCCAGGCCCACGAGGAGGAGATCAAAAAACTCCGCCGCGAGCTCGATGAGATGCGCATGAAATCCGCCTCTGGCACACTCGATGAAGCCCTCGCAAAAGCCGTCGATGTGAAGGGCGTCAAACTCGTCACCCTGCGTGCCGATGGGCTTGATCGTGGCCAACTGCGCACCCTCGTCGACAACCTCAGGCAGAAACTCGGCGAAGGCGTTGTTGTCCTTGCCTCGGCCCAGCCCGAGGGCAAGGTCGCCATCATCGCCGGGGTTACCGCGGGCCTCACCAAAAAAATCCAGGCCGGAAAAATCGTCGGCGCTGTCGCCAAGTTCGTCGGCGGCGCAGGCGGCGGCAAACCAGATATTGCTGAAGCCGGCGGCAAAGACCAAGCGCAGATTGACGCAGCGCTCAGGGCAACTCCGAATACAATCGCCGAACTGCTGGGCTGAGCTGAGTATATTGTGCACAAAAAACTCCCGGCCATGGCCGGGAGTTTGTGTATTGAGACCTGACGGCGCTTAATTCTTGTAAGCAACTCGCCCTTCGCTGATCGTCCATCGCACCTTGCCGCGCATCGTCCATCCATCAAAAGGCGTGTTGCGCGACTTCGATTTTGACTCCGCCGCCTTGAAGACCCATTCCGCATTCGGGTCAAAGATTACACAATCGGCAAAGCTGCCCACCGCGAGCGTCCCGCGGCCTTTTAGATTCAGCAACGCCGCCGGTTGCGCGCTCATCAACCCAATCACGCGCCCCAGCGGCATCTTCCACTGGTGGTGCAACCACTCCAGGCAAAGCCCCAGCGAGGTTTCAAGCCCGGTGATCCCATTCGGCGCGCGTTCAAATTCAACTTCCTTTTCGTGTGCGGCGTGCGGGGCGTGGTCCGTTGCAATGCAATCCACAACGCCGTCGAGGATGGCCTCAATCATTGCGTCGCGGTCCTTAGCCGAACGCAGCGGCGGGCACATCTTTGCGTGCGTGTTGTACTCGGCCACGTGCTCATCGGTCAGAAGAAAATGGTGCGGGGCAACCTCGCAACTTACGCGCAGCCCATTTCTCCGCGCCTGCCGCACCGCCGCCATCGCCGCGGCGGTCGATATATGAGCCACGTGATAATGCGGGCGCAGTTCATTCAACTCCGCCACCAACCTGATGTCGCGCTCCACAATCTGGCTCTCCGCCTCGGACGGCATTCCGCGCAGGCCAAGCTTGAAGGCAACCGGCCCGGCGTTCATGCTGCAGCCTTCTGTCATGCGCGTGTCTTCCGCATGCTGAATCACCGCCAGCCCTACGCGCGCCGCAGCGGCCAGCGCCTCGCGCATCACCCCGTCCTTCAGAATTGGCAGGCCGTCGTCGCTCACTGCCACCGCGCCCGCGGCCTTCAACGCCGCGTAATCGTTGATCACCTCGCCTTTGAAGCCGCGTGTCGCCGCGACGATGGGGAAGACGCGCACCTGCGCACCGCGCTCCGGGGCCTGCATCCAGCGCGTAATCTCCGGTGAATCGTTCACCGGGGAGGTGTTTGCCATCGCAGCAAGCGATGTAAACCCGCCCGCCGCCGCCGCCGCCGTGCCGCTTGCAATGGTCTCCTTGTGCGCCTGGCCCGGCTCGCGCAGATGAACGTGGATGTCAACCAGCCCCGGCGCAACCACCAACCCGCTTGCGTCAAACACCTCCGCATCGGCGGGGGCCTTCAACTTGCCCGGTGATGCAATCTCCGCGACGCGGCCATCCTTGAGCAGCAGGTCCTTTGCCGCGTCAACGCCTGCCGCCGGGTCAAGCAACCTGCCGCCATGGATCAGAATGGGCTTCATTGGTTCGCCCCCTTGCCCTGTGCATCCAGCGCGGCAAATGCCCGTTCAATCAGGGCCATGCGGATGCGCACGCCATTGTGCACCTGTTCCAGTATTTTTGACTGTGGCCCGTCGGCAACCGCCGCCGTCAACTCCAGCCCGCGAATGATCGGCCCCGGGTGCAGCACAATCGCCTCCGGCGCAAGGCGGGCGAGACGTCTTTCATCGAGCTGGTACCTTGTCTTGTATTCATCCAGGTCCACGTTCAGCCCGGCCAGCCGCTCCGATTGGATGCGCAGCAACATCACCACCTGCGAGCGCTGCAATGCTAGTTCAAAATTGCGCTCCACGCCCACATTCGGCGCAATCAACGCCGCATCCTCCGGCAACAGCTCGGGCGGGCCGGAAAGCACAACCTCCGCGCCCAGTTGCGGCAGCAGCAGCAGGTTCGAGCGCGCTACGCGGCTGTGCAGGATATCGCCGACAATCGAAACCGTCACGCCCTTCAAGCTCTCCGCCGTCAGTGCCGCCTCGCCGCTCGCATGGGCCGGGCTCAGGTGCGCAAGCATGGTCAACAGGTCGAGCAGCGCCTGCGAAGGGTGCTCGTGCCTGCCGTCCCCGGCGTTCAGCACAGGCAAATCTGTGAATTGCTCCAGCACGTAGGGCGCGCCCGATGCGTTGTGCCGCAGGATGATTGCCTCGGCGCCCAGCGCCCGCAACGTCAGCCCGGTGTCCTTCAGTGATTCCCCCTTCTCAATGCTGCTGGAAAGGTTTGAAACCAATGTTGTGTCCATGCCGAGGCTTTTGGCTGCCAGCTCAAAGCTGGTGCGCGTGCGTGTGGAGGCCTCGTAAAAAAGCAGGGCAACGCGGCGCTTGGCCAGCCGCTTGCTGCGCTCGATCGGGTCCTCGTTGTTGAGAAGATGTGCGCGACGGAGGAGGCGTGTAATCTCAGCCAGGGAAAAATGCCCGATTGAAATTGCCGAGCCGGGGTGATGAGGGAACGGTGGCTGAGGCGCAGAGGGTGTGCGCAGGCGGGGTCGTGCGGTGGAAGAAGCTGGCATCGCCATGGCTTTATCTTCAGCCGATCCTGGTTGTGAAGCATCCTGTTGCGAGGGATCGGCAAGGCACAACAGGACGCAGGGTTAATCGACTTTTTCCACCAACTGGACCTGCTCGTCGTTGTCCACCTCGCGGAATTTCACCTCGATAATTTCACGGTTGCTGGTGGGCACGTGTTTTCCGACATAGGTGGCTTCAATCGGCAGCTCGCGGTGTCCGCGGTCAATGAGCACGGCGAGTTGCACACGGCGCGGGCGTCCATGGTCAAAAAGCGCATCGAGCGCGGCGCGGATGGTGCGTCCCGTGTACAGCACGTCGTCGCACAGGATCACGTCGCGGCCGTTCACGTCAAAGCCGATTGAGCCGGGGGTGACGACTGGGCGCGTGTCATGCGTGGAGAGATCGTCGCGATAAAAGCGAATATCCAAAACACCGGTTTCAATGTCGCGTTTTTCAATGCCTGAAATCAACTTGGCCAGTCGATCCGCAAGTGGTATGCCGCGGCGCTTGATCCCAACCAGGGCCAGTTGCTCGCTGCCGTTGGTTTTCTCAACTATCTCGTGGGCAAGGCGGACCAGCGTGCGCTCGATCTCCGAGGCGGACATCAAACGGCCCTTGAGCCGCAAATTAGGTGTTTTCGAAGCTTCGTTCATGATTTCTCTCTTGTTTGGAGAATACGTTTTCAGCGCATCCGCGGGCAAGCCCCACCTGCTGTGGAGAAAAGAGGCCGGAATTGCCTGTTCACACGGTGGGCGACTGGCATCGGATGGGCAGCCCGTGGAGCGCCTGCCGCAACGGGACGCGCCAACCCCTTATGACGTAAACTCAGTTCAAGCTTGAATTTGCGGCTTTTTCGATGATGGATTTGCAAATCAAATTGCTGGTGCGCCTTCAGGAGCTTGAGCTGGAGCGAGTTCGGCTGGCCGCGTTGCTGAAAGCGCTGCCCCGCGAAGTGCGAGAAGCAGAAGCGGCGTTGGATGCCGCCCAGCAGGCTGTCTCCGCCGCATCGAGCGCCCTCAATCGTGAAGAATCACTGCGCGCCAGACAAGAGCGCGAAATCGCCGCCTTGCAGCAAAAGGCCGCGCGCTTCAAGGCGCAGCAGGATGTGGTGACCAACACCGCGCAGGCCGCGGCGGTTGAGCATGAGATTGCCTTCAACAAGGCTGAAATTCAGCGCCTTGAAGAGGAAGGCATGCTCAGTCTTGAGCGGACGGAACAGGCGGAGGCTGAACTTGCCCGCGCACGCGCCTCAGTCCAGGAGCTCTCCGAGGTGCTCGACAGGACCATCGCCCGTGTCCGCGCCCGCGAGGCTGAAACCAAACAATCCATTGCGGCGCTTGAAGCCGAGCGTGCCTCGCTTCGTCCCCAGATTGAGGAGTCGCTCCTCGCCCGTTTTGACCGCATTGCGCAAAGCCGCGGCACAGGGCTTGCCAAGGCCGAGCGCCAGCAATGCAACGGTTGCCAGATGGGCATTCGTCCCCAGCTTTGGAACCAGTTGCGCGAGGGCCAGCTTCTCACTTGCGACAGTTGCAGCCGCCTGCTGTATTGGGACCCGGCCATTGTCGCGCCGCAATCCTGAAGGTCGAATCGGCTTCAGCTAACATAATGAGTGGGGGCGAATAGTCGTGCAACGAATCTGCGTGGACATGGACGAGGTGATGGCCGACACCCTCTCCGAGCATATTCGCCGCTATAACAATGAATTCAACGAGAGCGTGACCCGCGAGGAATTGCAGGGAAAAGGACTTTGGGAAATTGCCCCCACCGAGCGCCATGCCCGCCTGCGCGCCTTCCTTGATGAGGAGGATTTCTTCGCCGACCTGCCGGTGATGGAAAATGCGCAGGCTGTTCTCAAGCAACTAACCCAGCGTTACGAGGTCTTCATTGCCTCGGCCGCCATGAGCGTTCCCTACTCACTCGGCCCCAAGTTCCACTGGCTGCAGCGGCACTTCGGTTTTATCCCTCCCACGCATTACGTCTTTTGCGGCGATAAAAGCATCCTCCGCGCCGACTTCCTCATCGACGACC